>NZ_RZPL01000618.1:0-3461 GCF_004022805.1 Mesorhizobium sp. M7A.F.Ca.CA.002.04.1.1
GCTGGCGGCACTGGTCGAAACCGCATTGGTGACGAGCTTTCGTCTTTCCAACGACAATCCGGAAGGGCAGCGCCCCTCATTGCCGCTGCACCGGGAAGTCGCCGAAAAGATCGCCGCCGGCGACGCGACCGGCGCACAAAAGGCGCTGCTGGTCCTCATCGACAATGCCGAGGAGGACGTGCGCCGCAGCGTCGAAAACCGCAACAAGCGCCGCCAGGAACGGGAACAGACATCGTGACCGACACCAAACGCAAACTGCGGTCCGAGGCCTGGTTCGGCGGTGAGGGCAAGAACGCCTTCATTCACCGCAGCTGGATGAAGAACAACGGCCTGCCCGACGATGCCTTCGACGGCCGCCCGGTGATCGGCATCTGCAACACCTTCTCCGAATTCACGCCTTGCCACGTGCATTTCCGTGGCCTGATCGAGCACATCAAGGCGGGCGTGCTGGAAGCCGGCGGCCTGCCGCTGGAATTCCCGGTCTTCTCCTGCGGCGAATCCAATCTGCGCCCGACGGCGATGCTGTTCCGCAATCTCGCCTCGATGGATGTCGAGGAAGCGATCCGCGGCAATCCGATGGACGGTGTCGTGCTGATGGCAGGCTGCGACAAGACCACCCCGTCGCTGGTCATGGGCGCGGCCTCCTGCGACCTGCCGTCGATCGTCATTTCCGGCGGGCCGATGCTCAATGGCCGTTTCCAGGGCCGCGAGATAGGTTCCGGCACCGATGTCTGGAAATTCTCCGAGGATGTCCGCGCCGGCGTGATGAGCGAGCAGGATTTCGCTAATGCCGAGAGTGCCATGTCACGCTCGCCGGGTCATTGCATGACCATGGGCACGGCCTCGACCATGGCCTCGATGGTCGAAGCGCTCGGCCTGGCGCTGCCGGGCAACGCTGCCTATCCGGCGGTCGACGCGCGCCGCAGCCGCATCGCCCGCATGACGGGGCGGCGCATCGTCGAGATGGTCAATGAGAATCTCCGCCCGTCCGCCATCCTCAAGAAAGAAGCTTTCGCCAACGCCATCCGTGTCAATGGTGCCATCGGCGGCTCGACCAATGCGGTCGTGCATCTGCTGGCGATTGCCGGCCGCGTCGGCACCGAACTGACACTGGACGATTGGGATCGATATGGCCGCGATGTACCGACCATCCTCGACCTGATGCCGTCAGGCCGCTTCCTGATGGAGGACTTCTGCTACGCAGGCGGCATTCCGGCGGTCATGAAGGAGATCGGCGATCTGCTCGATCTCGACGTGCTGACCGTCACCGGCAAGACCGTGCGCGACAACATCCGTGACGCTAAAAACTACAATCCCGAGGTGATCCGCCCGCGCGACAAGGCGCTTACTCCCAATGGCGGTATCGCGGTGCTGCGTGGCAATCTGGCGCCCGACGGCGCCATCATCAAGCCGTCAGCCGCGTCACCGGCCCTGATGAAGCATCGCGGCCGCGCCGTCGTCTTCGAGGACATCGACGACTACAAGGCGCGCGTCGACGATCCCGCGCTCGACGTCGACGAAGCGTCGATCATGGTGCTGAAGAATTGCGGCCCCAAGGGCTATCCGGGGATGGCCGAGGTCGGCAACATGGCGCTGCCCCGGAAGCTGCTGAAGCAGGGTGTCCGCGACATGATCCGCATCTCCGATGCCCGCATGTCCGGCACCGCCTTCGGCACCGTCGTGCTGCATGCCGCACCCGAAGCCGCCATCGGCGGCCCGCTGGCGCTGGTCAGGAGCGGCGACTTCATCGAGCTCGACGTCGAAGCAAGGAAGCTGCATCTCGACGTGTCGGCACAGGAGCTGGCGCGGCGTCGTGAATCCTGGCTACCGCCCGTCCCGGCGATGCGCGGCGGCTATCAGGGCCTCTATGTCGACCGTGTCCTGCAGGCGGACCGCGGCGCCGATCTCGACTTTCTCGTCGGATGCCGTGGCCACGCCATTCCACGCGAAAGCCATTGAGGCCGACCAGCATGCCCAATTTCCGGCCTGACGATTTCCACGCCATTCACGCCATTCTCTACGCGCTCTTTGACGCGAACGAACAACTGGACCGCGCGGCGATGCGTCGGCAGGTCGAGATCTGCCTGGCGACGGGCGTGCACGGCATGGCGGCGCTCGGCCTGGCGACGGAAGTCGCCAAGCTGACCGAGGCCGAGCGCCGGACGATCATGGACTGGACGGCGGAAGATACGGCTGGAAAAGTGCCGCTTGCCTTCACCATCTTCGGCGCTTCGGTGGCTGAGCAGGTGGCACAGCTTCGCCATGCTGAAAGCGTGGGAGCGGATTGGGTGATCCTGCAGCCGCCGCCGGTCGGATCCTATGGTGCGCTGGAATACACCAGGTTCTTCGGCCGCGTCGCCGAGGCAACCGACCTGCCGGTGGCGATCCAGAACGCGCCGGCGTTTTTCGGGCGCGGCCTGTCATCGGACGAGATCCGCGAACTTGTCACGCTTCATCCCAACATAAGGCTGATCAAGGGCGAAGGCCCTGTCACCGACATTGCCGGATTGATCGAACGCACCGAAGGCCGGATACCCGTTTTCAACGGACGCGGCGGCCTTGAACTGATCGACAATTTCCGCATCGGTTGCCGCGGCATGATCCTGGCGCCTGATGGCATCGACCTCGCCGTGCGCGCCTACAATGCGTTTCGGATCGGTGACGAAGCGACGGCCGAGGCCGAGTACGCAAGAATGCTGCCGGCAGCGGTCTTCGTCATGCAGGGCATCGAGAACCTGATCTGCTACGGCAAGCGGCTGTTCGGCGCCCGCGCAGGCATCCCGATACACGACCGGGCTCCGGCGATGCGGCCCAACGAGACCGGCGTGGCGATGGTGGCGCGCTTTGCGGCTGGCCTCGGTCGGTTGCCTGGCTGAACGGCAACTGCCCTTCAATAGGTCGTCCGCCCACCCGACAGGTCGAACGTGGAGGCGGTCGTGAAACTGTTCTCCTTGGAGACGAGCCAGGCGACCATCGCCGCGGCTTCGTCGACCTCCAGCAGGCGGCCGCGCGGAATGCGCGAGCGCATATATTCGATGTGCTCCGGCGTCAGCTGTTCGAGGATGCGCGTCTGTGCCGTGGCCGGCGAGATGCAGTTCACGGCGATGTCGTACTGCGCCAGTTCCTTGCCGAGCGACTTGGTCAAGCCGATGACCGCCGCCTTCGAGGCTGAATAGGCGGAGGCGTTGGGGTTGCCCTCCTTGCCGGCGACCGAAGCGATGTTGACGATCCGTCCGTAATTGCGCTCCTTCATTCCGGGAACCACGGCGCGATTGACGTAGAACGTACCGTTTACGTTGACGTCGATGACCTTCTTCCACGTCTCGATGTCGTAGACGTCGAGCGGGGCGGCAGGGCCGGCAATTCCGGCGGAATTGACCAGAATGGAAATCTTGCCGGCCAGATCTTCGGTCCTGGCGCGCGCCGCGTCCACCGACGTCCAATCGGCGACGTCCACGATC
>NZ_RZPL01000619.1:0-3458 GCF_004022805.1 Mesorhizobium sp. M7A.F.Ca.CA.002.04.1.1
GGGCAGGGAAGCACACTTCGTCTTCTGCGAACCGGCAGGCGCGCCGAGCCTGCGCGAGAGCCTCGCAGCGGGGAAACGGCTCAAGCTCGCCAAGGTCGACAATTTCGTCGATGGCGCCGCGGTGGCCGAGATCGGCCGCGAGCCGTTGCGTCATCTCAAGGATTTTCCGGCCGACACGGTGCGGCTGATCCCGGAAAACAGGCTCTGCGCCACCATGATCGAGATGCTCAACGTCGAAGGCGTCGTGCTGGAGCCGGCCGGCGCGCTGGCGATCGATGCGCTCAAGGATTTCTCCAAGAAGGAGATCAGGGGCAAGACGATCGTTGCCGTGGTTTCGGGCGGCAATTTCGATTTCGAGCGGCTGCCGGACGTCAAGGAACGGGCGTTGCGCTTCGAGGGTCTGAAGAAATACTTCATCATCCGTTTTCCGCAGCGGCCGGGCGCGCTGCGCGATTTCCTCGAACTGCTCGGACCCGACGACGACATCGCCCGTTTCGAATATCTGAAGAAATCGGCGCGCAATTTTGGTTCGGTGCTGATCGGCATCGAAACCAGGGACCGTCGCAATTTCGATCTGCTCAAGGCGAAGTTCGAGGCCGAGGGCGTTCAGTATCAGGACATCACCGACAACGAGACACTGGCCGGGTTCATCATATGAGCGATCGAATGGTTGATCCGGGAAAAATCTTCGTCGCGCTGTTTTCCGGCATCAATGTCGGCGGCAACCGCATCGTCAAGATGGCGGAGCTGCGGTCGTTCTTCGAGGGCCTCGGCTTTTCCGACGTCGCCACCTACGTGCAGAGCGGCAATGCCGTGTTCCGGGCGAAGAAAGGCGACGCGGCGGCACTGGCGAACCTGCTCGAAGCAGCCTTCGAGACGAAATGGGGGTTCCATTCGCGCATCATGGTGCGCGATCTCTCCTGGTTCGAGAAGCTGGTGCGCGAAAATCCCTATCCGGAAATTGCCGCGGACCACACGAAGCTGCACGCCTATGTGCTGGAACGCGAGCCGACCGCCGATGAGGTGGCGCGGCTGACCGAAAAGTGCACCGGCCCCGAACGCTTCGAGATCAAGGGCGATGTGCTCTACCTCAGCGCACCGAATGGGCTGGGCAAATCGGTGTTTGCCGGGCTGATCCCGCGCACGCTGAAAGTGCCGGGTACCGCGC
Organism: Mesorhizobium sp. M7A.F.Ca.CA.002.04.1.1; assembly: GCF_004022805.1. Taxonomy (NCBI): domain Bacteria; kingdom Pseudomonadati; phylum Pseudomonadota; class Alphaproteobacteria; order Hyphomicrobiales; family Phyllobacteriaceae; genus Mesorhizobium; species Mesorhizobium sp. M7A.F.Ca.CA.002.04.1.1. Next base: position 1,169 of record NZ_RZPL01000619.1, read on the forward strand.
GCAATTGGCGCTCGGTGCAGGCGCTGCTGGAGATGGCCGCACACGCCGGTGAGAAGTAGTTGGCTGGCTAGGCGGAAGTTGGTTTCCAGTCGAAGGTCAGTTCTTCGCGGAAAGCAAAGCGCTTGATGTGATCGGCGACAACGCTTTCCAGGCGCTCGATCGATCCTGCTTCGTCAGTCGACACCGTGACATGCAGCGCTGCGGCATCGGCAGCCATGACGGTACGGCCCATTGAGAGATCGATGGTGCCATGGGTGGGATCGAACTCGACCGGGAATTTGTGTGCCCAGTGCTTGCACAACTGCTGCAGGTAGCGGCTGGCATGTTCGGTGGCGACGTCGGCATGGCTGGTCGGCATGAATTCTCCTGGGCAAGCGCCCTTTTGCATGGCTGGGCGCCGGCCAAGCCTGGCGCCTCAGCCAGACAGATAGGCGCCGCCCCTGAAAAACCAAACGGTAGCGGGGCCGTCAGCCTGGCATTGTCCGCTCAAGACAGCGTGATCGGCTACCAGCTTCCGGTGTTCGCCATCGAAGCCCAAGGCTCGGCCTTGGCCTTGGCCGGGCCTTTCTGCAAAAGCTCGATCGAGATGCCGTCCGGCGACTTGACGAAAGCCATGTTGCCGTCGCGCGGCGGCCGGTTGATGATGACGCCATTGTCCATCAGATGCTGGCAGGTGGCGTAGATGTCGTCGACCTCATAAGCGAGGTGGCCGAAATTGCGCCCGCCCTTGTAGTCTTCGGGATCCCAATTGTAGGTCAGTTCGACCAGCGGTGCCTTTTCATTGATGCCGCTCTCCTCGTCTTCCGGTGCGGCGAGGAAGATCAGCGTGAAGCGGCCCTGCTCGTTTTCGTAGCGGCGCACTTCCTTGAGGCCGAGCTTATTGCAGTAGAAGTCGAGCGAGGCATCGACGTCGGCGACGCGGATCATAGTGTGCAGATAGCGCATGTGATTTCCTCGATAAATTGCGTTGCGGCGCAACATAGGGTCGGCCCTGTCAAAGGGCAATCGTGCGGCGGTGCGCAATGCCGGCAAAGAACAAATCCGGTATTGCCCCAATGAACCGTGAAAAAAGGCACGGCAGGTCTTGCACACACCGGAAGCCGCAGTGTTAATCTGTTGGCAAGAATCAGTTGCGGTGTTCTTGAAAAGAGGGGGCATTCTTATGGGGGAAAAGGCCTCTTTCATGGGGCGGGACGGAACCCTTGGCGACGCCTTGCAGCGTGACGAAGGCGGCGACGCTTCTGATCTGCTCGAAGTAGCCGGCGCCATCAAGTGGTTCGATGTGGCCAAGGGTTATGGTTTCATCCTCCCGGATGACGGCATCTCGGGCGACATCCTCCTTCATGTGACATGTCTTCGAAGAGACGGCTTTCAGACGGCGCTGGAAGGCGCACGCGTGGTCTGCCTCGTCAAGCATGGCGAGCGCGGATTGCAGGCCTTCCGTGTGCTCTCCATGGATGTCACCACCGCGGTCCACCCGGCCGAGATGCAGGAGCAGCGCACCCATGTCGCGGTGACGCCGGAGAGCGGTCTCGAACGCGCCTTGGTAAAATGGTTCAACCGCACCAAGGGGTTTGGTTTTCTCACCCGCGGCGAGGGTACCGAGGACATCTTTGTCCATATGGAGACCTTGCGCCGTTACGGTATCACCGAGCTTCGGCCCGGACAGGTCGTGCTGGTTCGTTTCGGGCGCGGCGACAAAGGCCTTATGGCCGCCGAAATTCACCCCGATATGGGGACCTTGCCGGTCTCGCACTAGGGCGTTTCCGGCCGAGGATCTCGAATGGCTTACAGGAACTGGCTGACCGCGGGCGCGATGTGCGCGATTGCCTTCGTCGCCGCCGCCGGTGGTTACTTCTATTCCGAAAAGCCAACCTCGGCGGACAGCCGGGCAATGATCCTTCCGGCCGATCCGGCGCCATTGGTCGTGGTGACGAAAGGCGGTGATCGCTCTTTCTCCATCGAAGTCGCCGACACCGCCGCGGAGCGCGAGGCTGGCTTGATGTATCGCCAGGACATGGCGGACAACCACGGCATGCTGTTTGTCTTCGAGGTCCAGCAGCAGGTTGGCTTCTGGATGCACAACACCCCGATGCCGCTTGATCTGATTTTTGTCGGCCAGGACGGCAAGATCCGGGCGGTCAAGCACGGCGAGCCGCAATCAGACGCCGTCATTTCGCCTGGTGTACCGGTGCGCTTCGTGCTTGAGCTCAAGGCCGGCACTGCCGCCAGGAACGGCATCGAGTATGGCGACCTTTTGCGCCATCCGGCGGTGGGCACGGTGTCCGGC
>NZ_RZPL01000061.1:0-14142 GCF_004022805.1 Mesorhizobium sp. M7A.F.Ca.CA.002.04.1.1
ATTTCGCTCCCCACAGCGTGAAACTATGGGCGATGATCGAGACGCCCAAGGCGCTGCTCAACATCGGCGCCATCGCCGAACTTGGCCGCGATCCGGCCTCGCGGCTCAATTGTTTCGTTGCCGGAACGAATGATCTGGTCAAGGAGACCGGCATTCTGGCGACGCCTGACAGGCGCTACCTCGTGCCATGGCTGATGCAGATGGTGCTGGCCGCACGCGCCGGCGGCATCGACATGCTCGACGGCGTCTCCAACGATTTTCGCGACCTCGACGCTTTCGCCCATGAATGCGCGGAAGCCGCGGCCATGGGGTTCGACGGCAAGAGCCTCATCCACCCGGCCCAGATCGAAGCCGCCAACCGCGCCTTCGTGCCGTCCACGGAAGCGGTGGCCGAGGCACGCTCGGTGAAGGAAGCCTTCGCGCTCGCCGAGAATGCCGGCAAGGGCGTGATCGCGCTGAACGGCAGGATGGTCGAGCGGCTGCATCTGGCGAAGGCCGAAAAACTGCTGGCGAAGGCAGCCGCCATCGGGTCATAAATGCTCGATGGATGCGAGCGGGCTACAGCTACTCACGACAGGAATTGAACAATGAAACTCTACCGCTTTCTGTCCGCTCCGGACGATGCCAGCTTCTGCCACAAGGTGACAGCGGCGCTGAACAAGGGCTGGCATCTGTTCGGCTCGCCGACCTATGCCTACGACAAGAAGGCCAAAGCGATGCGTTGCGGCCAGGCCGTGGTCAAGGATATCGACGGTCAGGAATACGGGCCCGATACCAAGCTGAGTGACTGGTAGATTTGAAAAGCTCCGACGCAGGGTGTGTTGAGATTCAGGTCAGGCCGAGTCGAAAATGGTGGTTTCCGAGAACCGGAGCGGAGCGTACTTTTGGGTACGTGAGCACCGTTCTACCGCGACGCGGTAGAGCGGGGAAGCGCAGGAAGCCATCATTTGCAGGCCGGCATCACCTGAATATCAGCGCACCCTACTCCGCCGCCTCTTCGATCTTCTCCATATCATCGTCCGACAGGCCGAAATGGTGGCCGATCTCGTGGATCAGCACGTGGGTGACGATGTCGCCCAGCGTCTCTTCGTTCTCGGACCAGTAATCGAGGATGGCGCGGCGGTAGAGCGTGATGCGGTTCGGGCCTTCCCCGGTCTGCGGGTTCCAGCGCTCGGCGATGCCGCGTCCCTCGAACAGGCCGAGCAGGTCGAATGGCGTTTCCAGCGACAGATCGTCCATGATTTCGTCGGTCGGGAATTCGGCGATCTGGATGACGATCTCGCCGGTCAGCTTGCGAAAATCCTCCGGCAGATGGGCGTACGCCTCCAGCGCCAGGAACTCCATTTCGTCCATCGAGGGCGAGAGTTCGTCGTGCCAGGTGCGGGTCTTGTAGATGCGGGCCATGCTTTATCCTTTGATCCCGGCATATAGGCTTTCGCACCGGAATCGGCAAATGAACGGGCCGATGCGCCTGCGCCATCCCTGCAGAGAGGAATAAATTCCCCATGACTCTGCTTGACTCTTGGGATGCGCTCTGGAATCTATAGGAACATAACAGGAACAATTGTGAGTGGAAGCTGACCGTCATGGCGATGACCGCCGTGGCGCGGGAGACTGTTTTTGCCCTGCGCCGCCAGATCGCGAAAATCGAGGGAACGCTGCCCGAGCGCTTGGCTGCGCCGGCAGCCGCACCCTTTGATGCTGACGTCAACACTGATCTCACAATCGTCCGGCGTGGCATTGCCGCGGCGTTGCCGGATGCGTTCCTGCCTATCGGCGTCGGGCGCCTCGATGCCGCCCTGAGCGGCGGGCTGCCGAAGGCCGCCCTGAGCGAAATCCATGGGCTTGAAACCCGCGATGCCGGGGCCGTCGCCGGCTTCGCTTTGTCGCTCACCAGCCTGATCCTCAAGCAAACGCCGGGGCTGCCGGTGCTGTGGATCGGCACATCGGAGATTTTTCGCGAGGCCGGCTTTCCCTATGCCAGGGGGCTTCACGCCTCGTTCGGCATCGAGCCGGAGCAATTGCTGTTTTCCGAGGCGCCAAGGCTCGTCGATGCGCTGTGGGTCGCCGAGGAGGCGGCCCGGATGACGGCGCTCGCCGCCGTCATCCTGGAAATCCGCGGCAATCCGCAGCGGCTTGACCTGACCGCGACACGCCGGCTGCATGCAAGGGCGCAAGCGGCCGGCCGGCCGGTGTTCCTGCTGCGGCAGGCGGCTGGGCCCGAACCGACGGCGGCACCCCTCCGCCTCATCGTCGCCTCGGCGCCGGCGGTGCCGCGCGACACCATCGCCGGGCCGCTGGCCGGCTCGATCGGCCGCCCGGCCTTCACCCTCACCATCGGCAAGAGCCGCACGGCCCTGCCTGGACAATTCACACTGGAGTGGAACCCCGATGAACGCGCATTCGACGAAAGAGCGGGCGAGGCAAGAGACCGGGCAAAGAATCCTGTCCCTGTGGTTTCCCTATCTGGCGGCGGAAAGGATCCTGCGCCAGCGTCTGGGGCGGTCCTGGCGTTCCCGGTCGTCGGATCACCCATCTCACCCGCCGCTCGTGATCAGCCATCGCGACCGCAACGCACAGCGCATCTCGGCCCTCGACGAGCGGGCTGAGGCGCTGCACCTGAAGCGCGACATGGGCATCGCCGATGCGCGCGCCATGCATCCGTCGATCGACGTCGTCGAGGCCGATCCGGAAGCCGATCGCCGCCTGCTCGAAGGCCTCGCCGACTGGTGCGACCGCTACACCCCGCTGGTGGCGCTGGACGGGGCAGACGGCCTGTTTCTCGACGTCACCGGCTGCACCCATCTGTTCGGCGGCGAGCGCGCCATGCTGGACGACATCCTGTCGCGCTTCTTCCATCAGGGTTTCGATGTCCGCGCCGGGCTTGCCGCGACGCCGGGTGCGGCCTGGGCGGCGGCACGCTTTTGCGGCGACCGCATCGTTGTGTCAGGCGAGGAGGAGGCGCTGCTGGCGCCCCTGCCGCTGGCCGCGCTGCGCATAGAACCTTCGACCCGCACCAGCCTGGAAAGTGTGGGCCTGCGCACGGCGGGCGCCGTCATGGCGGCACCGCGCGCGCCGCTCGCCCGCCGCTTCGGCGCCCTGCTGCTCCTGCGCCTCGACCAGGCGCTTGGCCGGCTCGACGAGGCGGTGTCGCCGCGCCTGCCCGTCGCGCCGCTTTCGGTCGAACGCCACCTCGCCGAACCCGTCACCCTGACCGAGGACATCGAACGGCTGGTGGGCATGCTGGCGGCGACCTTGAAGACCGACCTCGAGCGCCGCGGCGAGGGCGCCCGGACGCTGGCGCTGCTGCTCTTTCGCGTCGACGGCGCCGTCAGCCGCATCGCGCTCGGTACCTCGCGGCCGATGCGCGAACCCATGCTGATCCAGAAACTGTTCCATGAAAGGCTGGCCGCGCTCGAACAGGATATCGATGCCGGCTATGGTTTCGATCTGGTGCGGCTCTCGGTGTTGGCATCAGCCACCTTCGACATGCAGCAGGCCGATCTTGCCGGCGAGGTGACCGACGACGGCGCCGATATCGCGCTGTTCGCCGACCGCATCCGCGCCCGGCTCGGCGATGGCGCGGTTCTCCGGGCAGTCGCGGTCGAAAGCCATCTGCCGGAGCGTGCCGTCGCCACCATCCCCTTCACCGACGCGCCGTGCCGGACCACGCCGCCGAAGAAGCCGGACAGGCTGCAGGCACCAAAAACCATATTTCCGCCGGAACGACCGATCCGGCTGTTCCGCTCGCCCGAACCCATCGATGTGCCGGCCACCGAAATGCCGGAAGGACCGCCGCTGAACTTCCGCTGGCGGCGCGCGCTCTACCGGGTCAAGCGCGCCGAAGGGCCGGAACGCATCGCCGCCGAATGGTGGCGGGAAGCGCCAAGCGACGAGGCGGCATCGACGCGCGACTATTTCCGCATCGAGGATGCCGACGGCCGCCGCTACTGGCTCTACCGGCAAGGCCTCTACGGCGGCGCCTCGCAAGTCCCGCCGCGCTGGTTCCTGCATGGAGTCTTCGCATGAACGCGCTGACCGTCATTCCCTATGCCGAGTTCGGCATCCAGTCGAATTTCTCCTTCCTGCGCGGCGCCTCCAAGCCGGAGGAGCTGGTGGTCGCGGCCAAGCTCCTGGGCTTCTCGGCGATCGGACTTGCCGATCGCAACACGGTGGCCGGCGTGGTGCGCGCCTGGCAGCAGGCCAAGGTCGAAAAACTCTCCTATCACCCCGGCTGCCGGCTGGTTTTTGACGACGGCACGCCGGACATCCTCGCCTATCCCCAGGACCGCAAGGGCTGGGGGCACCTCTGCCGCATGCTGACGCAAGCCAATCTGCGCGACGAGAACGAAAAAGGCGCCACCCTTCTCCAGCGCGGCGACCTGCTCGAATGGGGTGACCTGATGTCGCTGGCGGTCCTGCCCGGTCTGTCGACGGGGGCGCAAGACAGTCTTGCCTTGCTTGGTGAGCTCAAGGGCCGTTTCGGCAGGAACCTGCGGCTTGGCGTTTCGCCCGACTACGCCGGCAATGACCGTTTCCGCATCGAGCAGGCGGCAGCACTTGCCGAGAGCGCCGGCATTCCGCTGATGGCGACCAACGACGTTCTTTATCACACCGCCGAACGGCGCCCGTTGCAGGACGTGCTGACCGCGATCCGCCTCAACACGCCCGTTGCCGAGGTCGGGCTACAACTGGCCGCCAATGCCGAGCGCCATCTGAAGCCGCCGATGGAGATGGGCCGCCTGTTCCGCCGGCACCCGCAGGCGCTGGCCGAGACGCTGCGATTTGCGCAAGAGCTGACTTTTTCGCTCGGCGACCTCCAGTACAACTACCCCGACGAGCCGACGGAATCGGGTCTTGGTCCACAGGCTGAGCTGGCGCGACTGGCGCGGGAGGGAGCGGCGAACCGCTATCCGGCTGGTGTGCCGGATTCCGTGACCAAGCGCATCGAGGAAGAGCTCGCTTTGATCGAACGCCTCAACTATGCCCGCTATTTCCTGACTGTCTACGACATCGTCAAGTTCGCGCGCAGCAAGGATATTCTCTGCCAGGGACGTGGATCAGCCGCCAATTCGGTCGTCTGCTTCTGCATCGGCATCACCGAAGTGGGGCCGGAAAAAATCGATTCGCTCTTCGAGCGCTTCATTTCCGAGGAGAGAAACGAGCCGCCGGATATCGACGTCGATTTCGAGCACGAAAAGCGCGAAACTGTAATCCAGTACATCTACGAGAAATACAGCGGCAAGCGCACGGCACTTGCCGCCGCCGTCATCAGCTATCGCGGCCGTTCGGCGCTGCGCGAAGTGTCGAAGGCGATGGGCCTGTCCGAGGATGTCAGGGCATCGCTTTCCGGCTCGATCTGGGGTTGGTCGACATCGGAGCTTGGCGAGAAGGAAGCCCGCGCCGGCGGCCTCGACCGCACCGACCCGGTGTCGGGGCACGTGATGGAGCGTGCCAATGAGATCATGGGCTTCCCCCGCCATCTCTCCCAGCATGTCGGCGGCTTCGTCATCACCAGGGACCGGCTCGACGAGATTGTGCCTATCGTCAAGACGGCGATGGACGAGCGCAAGATGGTCGAATGGGACAAGGACGATCTCGACGCGGTGAAGATCTTGAAAGTCGACGTGCTGGCGCTCGGCATGCTGACCTGCCTGCAACGCGCCTTCACCTTGCTCACGGATCACTATCCTAATGCGCGGGATGATTATGGGCAGCCCTATGTGTTGGCCACCCTGCCGCCGGAGGACAGGCAGGTCTACAAGATGATCTGTCGCGCCGACACGCTCGGCGTCTTCCAGATCGAATCGCGGGCCCAGATGTCGATGCTGCCGCGCCTCCAGCCGAAAACCTTTTATGATCTCGTCATCGAGGTGGCGATCGTTCGGCCGGGCCCGATCCAGGGCGACATGGTCCATCCCTATCTGCGCCGCCGGCAAGGCAAGGAACAGGCCGAGTATCAAAAGCCGGAGCTGGAAGCGATCCTCAAGAAAACGCTTGGCGTACCGCTGTTCCAGGAACAGGCGATGAATATCGCCATCGTCGCCGGCGGTTTCAAACCGGGCGAAGCCGATGAACTGCGCCGCGCCATGGCCACCTTCAAGCGCACCGGCACCATCGGCAATTACCGCGACCGTATGATCAATGGCATGGTCGGCAAGGGCTACACGAAGGACTTCGCCGAGCGCTGCTTCAAGCAGATCGAGGGCTTTGGCGAATACGGCTTTCCTGAAAGCCATGCTGCTTCCTTCGCCCTGCTCGTCTATGCCTCCTGCTGGTTCAAGACCTTCTATCCCGACGTGTTCTGCGCCGCGATCCTGAATTCGCAGCCGATGGGGTTTTACCAGCCGGCCCAACTCGTGCGCGACGCAAGCGACCATGGCGTCGACATCCGCGACGTCGACGTCAATTTTTCGGTGTGGGATTGTACGTTGGAAAAGGCGCCATTCGATCCGGCCCGCATCCTGCCACGCCATGCCGAAATGCGCGGCGTCATCGAGACAAATCATGCGCTGCGGCTCGGCTTCAGGCAGATCAAGGGCCTGTCGAAGGAGCGCATGGAGGCTTTCGTCGAGCGGCGCGGCTCAGGCTATGTATCCGTCAGGGATGTCTGGCTGCGCTCCGGCCTCGATGTCGGCGAGATCGAAAAACTGGCGCAGGCCGATGCCTTTCGCTCGCTCGGTCTTGACCGTCGCGAAGCCCTGTGGGCGGTGCGCGCGCTCGACGGCAAGAGCGCCGCCGAAAGACTGCCGCTGTTCGACCAGCCGGCGCTTCGCCTGCGCGAGCTGGAACCGGAGACGAGGCTGCCGAAAATGCCGCTCGGCGAGCATGTCATCCACGATTACCGCGCGCTCGGCCTGTCGCTGAAGGCGCATCCGGTCGCCTTCCTGCGCGAGCGGCTCGACCGCGCCGGCGTCATCCCGAATGCGAATCTTCCTTCCGTGCGCGACGGCAGGCGCGTCTCGGTCGCCGGCCTCGTGCTGGTGCGGCAGCGCCCCGGCAAGGGCAATGCGATCTTCCTGACGCTGGAGGACGACAAGGCGGTGGCCAACATCATCTTCTGGCAAAGAACCTTCGACCGCTATCGGCCTATCGTCATGGGGGCCCGGTTCGTCAAGGTCACCGGGAAATTGCAGTCGGAATCGGGTGTGGTCCACATCGTTGCCGAGAAGATCGAGGATCTGACGCCCTGGCTGACCGTGCTTCTGGAGAAGGTCAGCGAGACTGCACCAGTGGTTCCTCCGAGAGACCTCGCCAAGGACGGTTCGGATCGCTCCAGCCCCGCCAAACAAAGCGCGCCGATCCGGCAGGATCTCGCAACGCTGTCGGAAGAAGCGGAACAGGTCATGCCCAAGGGGCGGAATTTTCAGTAGGCAAGGCCATGCCAAGAGCGGAACGAAAGCGGACGTCGGCGATCCTTCGCGCCCCCTCTGTCCTGCCGGCCTATTGGGTACAAGAAACGTGCCCCTCAGCCCGGCCCACCCAGACGCGGCGGCGGCGGGGCCAGCACATCCTCCACCGAAAGCGTCCGCGCCTCGGAAGGCAGCATGATCGGGATGCCGTCACGCACCGGATAGGCAATCTTGGCGACCCTGGAAATCAGTTCGCCGCGCTCCGGATCCCAGGCCAGCGGCCCCTTGGTCAGTGGGCAGGCCAGCAACTCCAGCAGCTTGGGGTCGACCTTCTTCCCGTCACGTCCGTCCGCCATCGCGCCCTCTTACTGCAAACTCGACCCAAAATCCTCATTCTCGCGCGCCAGCGCCATTTCGGTGATGGCGATCAGCGTCTCGGCCCGGGTCTTCAAATCCGCCGCTTCGAGCAGCGCCTGTTTCTCGGCTGGCCCATAGGGCGCCATCATCGACAACGCATTGACCAGCATGGCATTTTCGGCCCGGCTGACGCTTTCCCAGTCGGCCTCGAGGTCGTTGGCCTGCAGATAGGCGCGAAATGCCTTGAGCAGCGATGGCCGGTCGATCTCGTTGCCCGCCTGGTCCTCATCGAGATCGGCAAGGAAAGGCGAGGGCTTGCACTGGCGAAACGGCGTCTTGACCGTCAATTCGTGGGCGATGCGGAACCGGCACACGCCCTGCAGCGAAATCAGGTAACGGCCGTCGCCGCTCTCGGAAAAGGCGATGATGCGCCCGGCGCAACCGACATTGCAGAGTTCCGGCTCGCCGTCGTCGCGCAAGGCCCCGTCGAGACTGGGCTGGATGACGCCGATGAGCCGCGAGCCGGCGATCGCCTCGTCCACCATCTGCAGATAGCGCGGCTCGAAGATGTTGAGCGGCATGCGGCCTCCCGGCAGCAAAAGCGCCCCCTCGAGCGGAAAGATAGGGATCGTCGACGGCAAATCCTTGGCGAGCCGGTAATGCGCGTTTCCCGCTTGCACCTCATTCCTCCGATCGCGCCATCAAGAAGCGCGTGAGTTCTTGGCCCTAATCTGGCGCAATCATCGCCGACGCCAAGCCCGTGCGGCAAAACAACCGGCAGCCGGCTCAGGAAAACAGCAGCGCCGACAATTTGCGGCGCGCTGCCAGCGTCGCCTCGTCGGTCATGCCCCAGGCCTCGAACAGCTGCAGCAATTGCGTCCTCGCGCCATCCTCGTTCCAGGCCCGGTCGGCCTTGATGATGGCCAGCAGATTGTCGGCTGCGGCCGTACGGTCGCCGTTGGCGTTCTGGATCATGGCCAGATCGAAACGCGCCTGGTGATCTCCGGGATTTTCCGCAAGGCGCCGCTCGAATTCGGCTGGATTGCCGAGAGCCGCCGCCTGCGCCGCAACCGCCATCCTGGCGCGCAGGGCTGCCACCGGCGGCGCATCCTTCTTGGCCTCCGGGGCTGTTGCCAAAAGCGCCTCGGCGCCTTCCGTGTCGCCGGCCTCGAACAGCAGCTCTCCCAGTCCGGCGATCGCCTCGATCGTCTCCGGCGCCTGCGCCAGGATGGCGTCATAAATGTCGGCCGCGGTCTGCATGTCGCCGGCGTCGCGCGCCTCGGTCGCCGCAGCCAGAGCTTCGGCCACCGGCGGCGCGCCATTGCCCTTGCCGCCGACCTTGGTGATGAATTCGTTGATCTGGCTCTCCGGGATGGCGCCCATGAAGCCATCGACCGGCTGGCCGTCCTTGAAGGCGATGACCGCCGGGATCGACTGGATGCCGAGCTGGCCGGCGATCGACGGATGGTCGTCGATGTTCATCTTGACCAGCTTGACCCTGCCGCCGGCGGCCTTGACCGCCTTCTCCAGCTGCGGCGTCAGTTGCTTGCAAGGTCCGCACCAGGGCGCCCAGAAATCGACCAGCACCGGCTGGCGGCGCGATTCCTGGATGACATCGGCGGCAAAGGCAGCCGTCGTCGTGTCCTTGATCACATCGGCGGGAGCGGCGGGCGTATCGCCAAGCGCGACTTTCGCCGGCGCCGGCGCGGTTCCACCATACTGCACCGAGGTGGTGTACTGGCCGCCATTGCCGCCAAAGGGGCCGCCGAACGGATTGTTGTCGCTCATCTCTTTACCCTTCCGTGGCGCCGCCGGCCGGCGGCCAGGCGCCCTATGCTTCAGACCATCGGTTTTAAGCCATCCATGTGGCGATCACGCGGAGACTTTCAAGATAGCAGCATCGTGCCCGGTTGCCTCGACGAATCTGATCAGGTCGCTCGCTGCGATCGATGTCGTCGCCTCATTGGTCAGCGGATGCCCATTGATCACCGCATGCTCCATCAAATCCTTGTCGAGCACGAGCTTGACCCTGTTTGCCGTGTCGTTGATGATGCCAAAGACCGTGACGGCGCCCGGCGTGACGCCGAGCAGCTCCATCAGCATCTCCGGTTTGCCGAAAGAAACCCGGCTGGCGGCGCCGATCACCTGGTGGATCTGCTTCAGGTCGACGACCGCGTCCTCGCCGACGGTGACCAGAAAGAAATTGTCCTTCTTGTCCTTCAGGAACAGGTTTTTCGTGTGCCCGCCGGCGATCTCGCCGCGCAGCGCCTGCGAATCGGCGACGGTATAGAGCGGTGGATGGCGCTTGGTCGAGGCAGCAATGCCCAGCTCGGCAAGAAAGGCAAAAAGTTCGGCTTCGGTCTTCGGCATCGGTTTCGTCTTCGTCCCGTTTGTGAGCCCATGCCGTTTACGGCCAATGGGGCGGCCGACACAAGGCCGTCATGCGACATCACGGTGAGCGGCACCCGCCCTTTGCGGTGGCGCCCCCGCCGCGTGCCACTCGCGCGCCCGCCGGCGGCTTGCCGGCCTCGCTTGCCGGGTCGTAAAAAAGCCTGCGATTTCCCTGTTGCAATCGCCGCGCTCTTCAGCCATATAGGCCCGGCTTGCGGCCAAGACGCCGTGCGAGCGGGTGTAGCTCAGGGGTAGAGCACAACCTTGCCAAGGTTGGGGTCGAGCGTTCGAATCGCTTCACCCGCTCCAGTTTCCTCTTAGGAAATCAAGCATCGAAAAGCCGCGGTCCGCCGCGGCTTTTTCGTTTTTGGACATTGTCGAACTGGGAGCTTGGGCCGAACTGCGCTTCGTCCATCCGCCTCTCATGTCACATAAAATTACAGCCAGGAACGCTTCCCGCCTCGCCTCGTTAGCCCTCCACCACCTAACGATGGAGAAAAACCAATGCAGGATATTTCCGGTAAGCGCGTCGCTATCCTTGCGACAAACGGGTTCGAACAATCCGAGCTTGAAGTTCCGCTCAAAAAATTACGCGAGGCGGGCGCCGAGGTCGATGTCGTGTCGCTCGCAAGCGGCAAGATCAAAGGCTGGGACCTCAAGGACTGGGGTCGGGAGATTCCTGTCGACAAGACGTTGGATGAGGCGCGGTCGGACGACTATGACGCGATCGTCCTGCCTGGCGGGGTCATCAATCCGGATCTGCTGCGCGTCGAGCGAAAGGCCCTGGACTTCGTCGAATCGTTCTGGTCGGCCAAGAAGGTCGTCGGCGCGATCTGCCATGCGCCCTGGCTTCTCGCCGAGACCGGCATCGTAAGGGGTCGCCGGGTCACGTCTTACAAATCGATCAAGACCGATGTGATCAACGCCGGCGGTCTGTGGGAGGACACCGAAGTCGTCACCGACCAGGGGCTCGTCAGCAGTCGCAATCCCGGCGATCTCGACGCGTTCTGCGACAAGCTCGCCGAGGAGATCAGGGAAGGGCGGCACGACAGAAGGGTTGCTGCCTAGCCGCCTGTCCGCCCAGACGATCGACCGCGCAAGCTTTTCACAGTCAGCCCTTCGCCCCATCCGCCTTCCGCAGCGATGCCTGATGCACCAGCGAGGTCCAGCTGTTGGTCGAGGCGAGGTGGCAATAGAGCAGGCCGAGCGCGCCTGATTTGCGCAGGTCGAGAAACGCCTCGTCGCTCAATTTGTTGAAGGCCGGCTCGTCGATCACCTGGAAGTCGGTGAGGTTGAGCACCTCGCCACCCTCCAGCGTCACCTTGCTCTGGCGCGGCGAAAACAGGCCGTGCGCATCGATCTTTTCGACCATCTCGCGGGTGGCTCGGAAGTCGATCTGGAACTGGTTGCAGAAGGCGAGCGCCTGTCTGGTCGCTTCGGTCGGCTCGTTGCCGGCGAAGAACGGCAGGATCTTGTCGTCGCGCAACGGCGCCAGCAGCTGGTCGACGATGCGATTGCTGGCCCGGTCGGCGCACAGCGTCAGCCGGCCGGCCGATGTCGGGTCTTCGGCCAGGATGAAAGGATAGCGCCGGACATAGGCGGGGATGTAGTGCGGCCCGGTCCATTTGCCGTCGGCATCGACGAACAAATTCTCGTTCTGGCGCACGCCGGTGATGATCACCGGCGACTTGGCCGGGCCGATGAAGACGATCGGGTAGGAGCGCATCGCCGCCGGCATTTCCGACGCGACCACCGGAATGGCGTGCGCCGAGCGGGCGAAGCCGAAGTCACTGCGCGCGGTCAGGCCAAGCGAGCCGTGCCGCGCCGGATTGAGCGCCTCGGGCCTCGAATAGAACAGCGGCAGCGCATCGCCCGTCACGTCCGTCTTTGCATCCGCCATCATCCGTCTCCCGCACGCCCATCAGGCTGCCAATGGTCCCGAAGCCGGGATCTATGCTTTGTTTGCGCTGATCTTGGATCGAAAGGAATCCCGCGCAGGACAAAGTACTACAGCGTCTCTTGCGCGCATAAAAGGACAGGCGGTGCTGTATCTTTGGGATTTGCGGCGATCGATTGTCTTGGGGAACACGACCGCCGCCTGCCCGCCTCTGGACAGCTTGCGGCGAAGCGGCGACAGTGCCGCCGCTGGAGCAATTCCGGGAAAAGTGTGCAGCGGTTTTCCCCTGGCAATTGCGGAGAAACAAAGAGCTGGATCGGATCCGAACGCTGAACCGCTCCAGCGCAAAGATTGAGGCAAACGGGATGGCGTCGGTGTCGGATTTCGAGCAGGGACAAACCTTCACCATCGAAGCCGGGGGCAAGCAGATCCCGCTCGAACTGAGCGCGGTCAAGCCCATCGCCGCCAGCCCGCGCCCGGGTGGCGGTTTCTCGCTGCTGTTTAGAGGCCCGCGCGACATCGCGCTGCCGCAGGCGACCTACCTTTTCACTGGCACAAGCGGCAGCCACGAGATCTTCATCGTGCCGGTCGCCGCCGATGCGGCCGGGCGGCTGTACGAAGCGGTGTTCAACTAGGCGACGTTTGCTCTTTGAGGCGACGCTTGCGCTGCGGCGCGAAACCTTGACGCCAGCGGGACAGCCATCGTCTCACCCCGCCCCGCCACTCGGCGCCGCACATTCCATCAAATCGTATACACCCTTGTCCTCGACCACCGCAAAACCGAGCCTGACATAGAGCCACCTGGCCGGATTGTGCTTCTCGACGTGGATCGATACTGATTTGCCGGCTAACCATGCCTCGTCGATGAGATCGCGCAGCAGTGCGGTGCCGTAGCCCTTGCGGCGATGCTCCGGCAGGAAGGCAATGTCGATGATGCGGTGCTGGCCTGGCCAGCGCTCGATGTAGAGCCGGCCGATGTCTTTCCCCGCTCGTTCCACCACCAGCCAGTCGGCCTCGGGATAGTGTTTTCGGTAATGCGCGTGCTGCGCCTGGAACTGCATGTCGAGGAAGGCGGCCTTCTGTGCCTCGGTCCACGCCGTCACGGCGAGTTCTTCCACGCGCGTCGAGGCATAGAGCCGCGACAGGAACGGCAGATCCGCCTCTGTCGCGGCGCGGAAGCCGAGCCCGGCCTTCTCCGACCGGGACCAGGCTGCGAGCCGATACGCCTGCTTTGCCTCTGTCACGCTGCCTGACGTCAGACCGGCGGCGTCAGGTCGCGCACGACGACGATCTGCTTGAGGTTGCTGGTGGCCAGCGCCGTCCACGTCCACTCCCATTCGGAGCTGTCCATGGCCATCTGGTTGATGGTCCACAGACCATTTGTGCCGTCGTTCTGGACCATCATCGAAAACAGGGCAAGGCGGCCATCGGCATTGTAGTCGAGCGACAGGCTGGTGTTGGCGCCGGAGCCGCCGAAATCGCGCCATCCCGACCAGTTCTGGGTGGCGGCGTCATATTGGGCGTTGAAGGAGTGGACATGCTGCTGGTCGGAGGCGACCAGCATGATGTCGCCGTCGCCCTGGATGCCGGCGCAGAGCGTGTATTTGGGAACCCTGCTGTAACCGGGCGTCGCCCAGGCCGTCCAGGTGTCGGAGCCGGCCGGCAATTGCTTGGTGTGCAGGACCTGGCCTTGCTGCGTCATGGCAAACAGATTGGTGCCGCCCAGCGGACCGACAATCGGCGCCATTTCCGTGAAGGGGTAGCCGGCGTCGATCTGCACCCATGGCGTCCAGTCGGCGACCGTCAGCGCCTGGACCTTGGCCTGCTGGCAGCGATAGAGATGGAGGGCGGAGTTGATGCCGAACAGCGCGATGCGGCCGTCTGCCTGGCGCAGCGCCGTGATCGCCACGAGCTGCCCGGTCAGCTGGATCCAGGCGCTCCACGGCTGGACTGGCGGCCTGAGCTCGTCGACGGTGACGACGATCGGCGTCGTCGTGCCGGGCGGCGTGATGGTTTTCTGCACTTGAACAATCACATCCGGGTTCTGGTAGATCCACCAGATGCGGCCCAGATTGTCGGTGAGGAAGATTTCGACGCGGCCATCGGCATCGCGCGCCATCGTCAGTTTCTGATAGGAGGTGGCAC
>NZ_RZPL01000620.1:0-3453 GCF_004022805.1 Mesorhizobium sp. M7A.F.Ca.CA.002.04.1.1
CGACCAGGTTCATGTCGACAGAGGTCAGCGGCGGGCGCGTCGCCTCGGCCACGATCTCCCAATTGTCGAAACCGATGACGCCGACATCCCTGGGGACGTCGAGGCCGCGTTCGCGCAGAGCATCGATGACGCCGCGCGCGATCTGGTCGTTGCCGCAGAAGACCGCGTCCGGCCTTTCGCTTTTGCCGTCGAACAGTTGCGCAACCGCCTGGTGACCCCAGGCTTCCGACCAGGAGCCGAGCAGCGGCTCGCTGACCGTCAGGCCGTTTTCGGCGAGCACGTCGCGGTAAGCCTGAACGCGCGCGTGTACCACGGCAAAGCTCGCCGGCCCGGTGACGTGGGCGATGCGCTTGCGGCCAAGCCGGCAAAAATGCTCGACGGCCAGCCGGGCGCCGCCAACATCGTCCGAGACGAAGGCAACGGCGTCGGGGTCGGGCTGCGTGAAGGCATAGATCACCGGGACGCGCAGATTGGAGAGGTCGACGGGCAGATGACGATCGATGCGCTTGCCAGTGGCGATGATGCCGTCAACGCGCTTGTCGAGCATGGCGTCGACATGCATCTGGCCCAGCCGCGGATCCTCCTCGACATTGCACAGGAACACCGAGACGCCATTGTCGACCAGCGCGTCCGAAATGCCCGACATCAGCGGCAGCGAGAAGCGGCCATAGGTATCG
The DNA here is from genome assembly GCF_004022805.1 of Mesorhizobium sp. M7A.F.Ca.CA.002.04.1.1. Classification (NCBI taxonomy): domain Bacteria; kingdom Pseudomonadati; phylum Pseudomonadota; class Alphaproteobacteria; order Hyphomicrobiales; family Phyllobacteriaceae; genus Mesorhizobium; species Mesorhizobium sp. M7A.F.Ca.CA.002.04.1.1. Next base: position 678 of record NZ_RZPL01000620.1, read on the forward strand.
TTGGTGAGCAGGCCGACGGTGAAGCTGCGGCGTCGGAGCAGGCTTTGCGCCAGGCTGTTGGGCCGGAAGCCAAGCCGCCGGGCGGTCTCGCGAATGCGTTCGCGCGTCTCGGCTGTCATCCGGCCCTGGCTGTTGAGCGCCTTGGATGCGGTAGCGACGCTGACTCCGGCCTGCGCGGCCACGTCACGCAAGGTGACTGGCTTGGAAAAGACCGGAACAGGCAGATCGTCCGATGGCATCGCGCCGAGAGTCCTTAGTTGGAAAAAGGTTTTCTCTTACCGATCTGAAAGAGGCCCGGCAGGTGGCCGAGCCCGACTGAAATTGTTTGAGAAAACCTTTTCTCAGCTGAGGCTAGACCAGATTGGATCGCCGTTCAAGGGAAAAGCTGGTTGGGCCTCGGCTCTCTTCCTTCGAATGCAAACGCGGGTTAAAGCAGCGCCGGCAGCACTTAGCTCAGGGGAAGAGCGCCAGTCGCAGTGCTGGAGGCCCTCGGTCGAGACGGGGCGGGCTGCCGCTTGAGGCGTGAAGGATCGCAGCGTGCGCGGGATGCGAGGTCCGGCAAAGGGTTGGCGCTGCCGGGCAGCAAACCTGGCCGCAATATGTGCTGGCGGACGGTCTGAAGATCGTGCCGAAAATTCTGAACAGTCCCTCGGGATTAACCTTTCCGTAAATATTTGGCCGCTACTTCAACAGCCATGGCCTCGTGGCGGAGCGGCTACGCTGGAGACGGCAAATCTCTGAAGCCTCGGTTCGATTCCGAGGCGAGGCCTCCAAAATTTCGCGTCGAACAGCAGTCCCAATCTGCCCCAAGGGCAGTCAGTCCCCACGAATAGATTTGTGCGTTACGAAGGCGGTGCGGACCGGACGTTAAAGCAGTCCTGTCTTGCATTTGGCATGCCGGCACGCGCGAAAAGAGTGGTATGGAAGGGAGCCGAGCGTTCTTGCTTCGCTTTTTCCTGACATTCGAGGCCTTTCGTGCGTGAACCGTCGCTGCTGCCCGTCTTTGGAAAACTTGGCCTCAAGGCTCCTGCCGCCCTGGCGGCGGCACCGGCCTCGTCGGCAGGTGTGTCGCACCTGCGGAAGCTTCTGGCCGTGCATAGCGGCATGGTGCTGAAACTGTCGGTCGTCGCCTGGACGGTGCTGATCCTGGGCGCCGTGTTTTTCACGATGCAAGGCTGACCGGCATGGCCAACCGCTACACGCTGCGTATGGAGCTTCCCCAGAGCTGGAGCATCATCGATGTCTTCACCGGCCAGCCTGCGGTGGTCCGGCAAAAGGTGATGGTCGGGATGGGGCCGCGCGAGGCCGAGGACATGGTCGTGCAGATGAATGTCCGCGATGTCAAACGCCGCGAACGGGCCGAGCGCAAGGCCTGATCCGTAGCGGCCCGCCGGCGGAAGCCTGCCGCACCGCAAATCAAGGGATTCCCGTGAGAGCCAGCCTGAAGCAGAAGATACTGGAGATTTGCGACCGCAAGATCTCCGAGAAGGGGGCCGGCGTCGGCGTGTCGTTCTATGCGTTTTTCGCCAACAGAAACGACAACCCCGAACTCCTGATGGAAGCCGCCGAATGGTGGATCAGAACCCACCGCCTCGACCATTTCGAAAAGGCTGCGAAGATACGCGCGATGGTCGAGGGGATGGATCTTTAATCGTCGTTTTGAGCGACATGCAATGGACTGATCAGCCGAAATCGGACGCCGTCAGAACATACATGCTCTTGTGGGTGCGGTCGTAGGCCTTCGACGCGACCTCGCGGATGGCACTGCTCTCGGTGTCGAATGTCTGGAGATAACCGGCTTCATCGGCCGCGGTTCCCGGCCGCATCTTGGCCATGGCGTCGGCGGCGACGGAGAACGAGATCTGGAACATGCCGTCATGGCCGACGAAACGGATGCGCTGGCCCGCCTCGTCATAGCTGCGGCTGCGGTTGGGGAAGGTGAGGCTCATGTCTTAGCCTCCGTAACTTTCTTGGTCACCCGCTTCTTCTTCGGCGTCGGATTGAGGGCCTGGGCGACACGATCGGCCTCTTCCTTGGCCAGCCGAAGCTCCCTCAGCCTTGCCGTCTTGATCTCCCTGGCTCTTGCCTCGGACATATATTCGGCGGTCGCCTTGTTTTTCTCCGCTGTCTTCTTCTGCTTGTCGACAAAGCGGGCTTCAGCTTTTTCCATGATCGTCTGATTGCCTTCGGCCATCGAAGAAATCTCCCTTGTGCCTGAAATCGTGAAAGTGAACTTGTCCGATAAATAGGCACTCGATCGGCAAAATTCAATCTTTTGAATTATTTGACATTCTGCGGATATCACGAAACGGCCAGCTGAAATAATACTTTTGAATATTTAATTTGGTACGCGAATAATTTTTGGCACTCCTATCTATCGAGTGCCAACGCGTCTATAGAGGAGGGGCGTGGCCGCCTGTGCCGGCCCCCAGAAAGAAAGTTCCCATGAAATTTCGGCCACTCCACGACCGCGTCGTCATTCGTCGCGCCGAAGGCGATATCAAATCCAAGGGCGGGATCATCATCCCCGACACTGCCAAGGAAAAGCCGCAGGAGGGCGAAGTCATCGCTGTCGGCCCTGGCGCACGCGACGAAAACGGCGCGCTTGTTCCGCTCGACGTCAAGGCCGGCGACTTCATCCTGTTCGGCAAATGGTCGGGCACCGAGGTCAAGATCGACGGCGAGGACCTTCTGATCATGAAGGAAGCCGACATTATGGGCGTCATCGACAAGGACGAGACTGGCATCATCGACAAGGGCGAGACCGCTGCAACCG
>NZ_RZPL01000621.1:0-3451 GCF_004022805.1 Mesorhizobium sp. M7A.F.Ca.CA.002.04.1.1
GCCTCCATAATCTTTGCCAGTGATTCGGTCGAGGGCCAGCGCGGCCGGCCATCCGACGACAGGCGCTTCGACTTGTTGAAGGCGGTGGAATCGAGCCCCGCACGCTTGGCCAGCCCCGAGGCCGAAAGCGAATAGCGCTCGGCAAGAGCATCAATGGCAGCCCAGACACGGTCATGCGAGAGCATGTGTCGCTCTCCTTTGAACAGGAAAAAATACCTTCCCTGTTCTAACCCCGGACCGCCATCTTGTCCACAGTGCAAGGCTTACTCACGCCGCTTTCCTGGTCTCGCCTTTCGCATAGGGATCGAAGCGCTGATAGAAGCTCTCACCCTTCTCGGCCATGTCGAGCAGCAGCTTGGGCGCCTTGAACTCGGCGCCGTATTTCTTCTGCAGGTTTCTGGCGATCTTGACGAACGCCTTGGCGCCGATGCCGTCGATGTAGGACAGCGCACCGCCGGTATAGGGAGCGAAGCCGAAGGCGAGGATCGAGCCGACATCGGCCTCGCGCGGGTCGGTGACGATGCCTTCTTCCATCACCCGGGCCGCTTCCAGCGCGATGGTGACCAGCAGCCGCTGCTGCAGTTCCTCATAATCGACCTTCTCGGGCGCAAGCTGCGGATAGAGATCCCTGATGCCCGGCCACAGCTTCTTCTTGGCGGGCTTTGCCGGATAATCGTAAAACCCCTTGCCGTTCTTGCGGCCGAAGCGGCCGTGATCGTCGACCATGGTGTTGATCAGCGCCATCTGCTTGGGATCGACCGCCTTGTCGCCCAAATCCCTGATGGTCTGCTTCATGATCTTCTGGGCAAGGTCGATGGCCGTTTCGTCGGTCAGTGCCAGGGGGCCGACCGGCATGCCGGCTGCCTTCGCCGCGTTCTCGATCATCGGCGCGGGCACACCTTCGATCAGCATCTTGTAGGCTTCCGACATGTAGCGCAGCACGCAGCGGTTGACGTAGAAGCCGCGCGTGTCGTTGACGACGATCGGCGTCTTCTTGATGGCGCGAACGAAGTCGATCGCGGTGGCCAGCGCCTTGTCGCCGGTCTTCTTGCCCAAAATGATCTCGACCAGCATCATCTTGTCGACCGGCGAGAAGAAATGGATGCCGATGAAATTCTTCGGCCGCGCCGAATTCTTGGCCAGCGACGAGATCGGGATGGTGGAGGTGTTCGACGCGAAGATCGCCGATGGCTTCAACACGGCTTCCGCCTGTTCGGTGGCGCTCTTCTTGACGCCCGAATCCTCGAACACCGCCTCGACCACCAGATCGCAGCCGGCAAGGTCGGCGTAGTCCGCCGTCGGCGTGATCAGCGACAGCAGTTTGTCCTTGTCCTCCGGCTTGGCGCGGCCCTTCTTGACCTGATCCGAGACCAGGCTGTCGGAATGCGCCTTGCCCTTGGCGGCCGACTCCAGATCACGGTCGAGCAGCACCACCGGGATGCCGGCCTTGGCGGTGACATAGGCGATGCCGGCGCCCATGAAGCCGGCGCCGAGAATGCCGATCTTCTTGAACTTGGTTTCGGGCACGCCGGCCGGGCGGCGGGCGCCCTTGTTCAGTTCCTGCAGCGACACAAACAGCGAGCGGATCATCGCCGCCGCTTCCCTGGTCTGCATGATCTCGGTGAAATAGCGCTGCTCGATGCGCAAGGCGGTGTCGAATGGCACCAGCAGGCCTTCATAGACGCATTTGAGGATCGCGGCGGCGGCCGGATAGTTGCCATAGGTCTCGCGGCGCAGGATGGCGATGGCCGGCGGCCACAGATTGAAACCGGCCGGCGAATAGATCTGGCCGCCGGGCAGCTTGAAACCTTTCTCGTCCCATGGCGCCACCGGCTTCAGGCCATTCCTGATCATCGCCTTGGCGGTCTCGACCAACCTTGTCGGCTCGGCGATCTCATGGATCAGGCCCATCGACTTGGCCTTCTGCGGCGACAGCGTCTGGCCGGAGGTCAGCATCTGCAACGCCTGCTGCTGATCGGTCAGCCGCGGCACGCGCTGGGTGCCGCCGGCGCCCGGGAAGATGCCGATCTTCACCTCGGGAAGCGCCATCTTCACCTTGTCGCTATCGGCGGCGACACGGCCGTGGCAGGCGAGCGACAATTCGAAGGCGCCGCCCATGCAGGTGCCGTTGATCGCCGACACCCACGGCTTTCCTGATGTTTCCAGCTTGCGGAACAGGCCGGTCATCATGCCGGCATTGTCGAACAGCGCCTTGGTCGCCTTTTCGGCGTCCTTGCCCTTTTCCGCGGCGAAGGTCGTCAGCATCTTCTGCAGCAAAGAGATATCTGCACCGCCGGAGAAGGTATCCTTGCCGGAGGTGATCACGGCGCCCTTGATGGCGGCGTCACCAGCCACCTTGTCGACAATGGCGTTCAATTCCCGCATCGCCTCTTCGGTGAAGACGTTCATCGAACGGCCGGGCATGTCCCAGGTGACCAGCGCAATGCCGTCGGCGTCGGTGTCGAGGGCGAAATTGGTGTAGCTCATCGTTTCTCTCCCCGTCAGACGCGTTCGATGATGGTTGCGGTGCCCATGCCGGCGCCGATGCACAGCGTCACCAGAGCGGTGTTGAGATCGCGCCGCTCGAGTTCGTCCAGCACCGTGCCGAAGATCATCGCGCCGGTGGCGCCGAGCGGATGACCCATGGCGATGGCACCGCCATTGACGTTGATCTTGTCATGCGGAATGTCGAAAGCCTGCATGTAGCGCAGCACCACCGAAGCGAAGGCTTCGTTGAGCTCGAACAGGTCGATGTCCGAGAGCTTCATCTTGGCGCGCTTCAACAGCTTCTCGGTGACGTCGACCGGACCGGTCAGCATCAGCACAGGCTCGGAGCCGATGTTGGCGAAGGTGCGGATACGCGCGCGGGGCTTCAGCCCCATCGCCTTGCCGGCCTTCTTCGAACCGAGCAGCACGGCCGCCGCACCATCGACGATGCCGGACGAATTGCCGGCATGATGGACGTGGTTGACCTCTTCCACTTCGGGATGCTTCTGCACCGCGACCGCATCGAAGCCGCCCATTTCGCCGGGCATGACGAAGGACGGGTTGAGCGAGGCCAGCGACTGCATGTCGGTCGACGGGCGCATATGCTCGTCATGGTCGAGGATGGTCAGGCCGTTCTGGTCCTTGATCGGAATGACGGATTTCTTGAAGCGGCCATCCGCCCAGGATTTGGCGGCGCGCTTCTGGCTCTCGACCGCATAGGCGTCGACGTCGTCTCTGCTGAAGCCGTATTTGGTGGCGATCAGGTCGGCCGAGATGCCTTGCGGCACGAACCAGCCGGGCAGGCCGACCGAAGGATCCATGAACCAGGCACCGCCCGAGGCGCCCATGCCGACGCGCGACATCGATTCGACACCGCCGGCAATGACGATCTCGTCCGCTCCCTGCGCGATCTTGGCGGCACCGAAATTGATGGCGTCGAGCCCGGAAGCGCAGAAGCGTGAGA
>NZ_RZPL01000622.1:0-3446 GCF_004022805.1 Mesorhizobium sp. M7A.F.Ca.CA.002.04.1.1
GGGTGACGATGCCATCGGCCTTGGCCATCTTGGCCGACAGCGCGATCATCGCCACCGAAAAGGCGACACGCCGGCGCAAATCCGCATCGCCGGAGAAAACCGTGCGCACAGCCTCGACAACGTCGACGACACCCGACGAGGTTGAGGATGAAACGCGGGTGATGAACTCGCCGAGGCGATCCCAAATCGACATGGCCTGCTTCTTAGAGCCACCGCTCCCTCCTATCAAGCCGGGACAGTGCCGCAGGCTTTGCGCGACAAATCGATCCGGCGCGCGAGAGGGATTGGCCCACGGCGCTCGGACGACATGAGAAAGGCCGGCGCGAGCCGACCTTCCTCATTCATCACAAGAAGTACTGCTTGCTCACTACTGCGCGGGCGCAGGAGCTGGTGTTGCCGGAGCCGGCTCGGCGGGCTTCTCGGGTGTGATGCTCTTCGTGGTCGAATTATCCGTTGCCGGAGGCGTCGCGGCCGGCGGCGTGGCTTCCGGGGTGGCCGGTTTCATCGGTTCCTCGGCGGCCGGCGGGTTGGTGCTCTGGGTGGTGGTGTTGTCCGTACCGCTGTCACTGCAGGCGGCGACGCCAAGCAAAGCCAAACCGGAAACGGACGCGAGAATGAGCTTTTTCATTTGTCTCTCCTTCAACACACGCTCACGTTGCCGTGAGCGGTCGAAGGACAAATGCGTCAGCCGGCCATGAGTTTCGTAACGTTGCGTTTCCGCATGTAACATCGTCTGGTTCATTTGCGATTGCCGCTCAGGCCGTAGCGAACTAACAGCATGTGCCGAAACACCGATCGAACAGAAGAGCGCCAGGGGCTGTCATGACCGAAAAATGGGATTTCTGGATCGACCGCGGCGGCACATTCACCGATATCATCGGCCGAGATCCGGAGGGCGGGCTGCACCCGCGCAAGCTTCTCTCCGAAAATCCCGAAGCCTATAACGATGCCGCCATCCAGGGCATTCGCGACCTTCTTGGCTTGTCGGCCGGCGACACGATCCCGAGCGGCCTGATCGGCGACATCAAGATGGGCACCACGGTCGCCACAAATGCGCTGCTGGAGCGCAAGGGCGACCGCGTGCTTTTGCTCATCACCAAGGGCTTCCGCGATGCGCTGAAGATCGCCTACCAGGCGCGCCCGGACATCTTCGCCAAGGAGATCATCCTTCCCGAACAGCTCTACGAGCGCGTCATCGAAATCAACGAGCGTGTGCGCGCCGATGGCTGCGTCGAACAATTGCTCGATATCGCCGCCTGCCGGCCGGCGATCGAACAGGCCAGGGCCGATGGCATCGATGCGGTCGCCATCGTCTTCATGCACGCCTGGAAATACCCCGAGCACGAGAAGGCGGTGGCGAAAGTCTGCCGCAAACTCGGTTTCAGCCAGGTCTCGGTCAGCCATGAGGTCTCGCCGCTGATCAAGCTGGTCGGCCGCGGCGACACCGCGGTGGTCGACGCCTATTTGTCGCCGATCCTATCGCGCTATGTGCAAAGGGTGGCGGGAGAGTTGGGTGCGGCGCCAAGCTCCCCTCTTGTGGGGGAGAGCGATCGATTCCCCCGCCTGATGTTCATGATGTCGTCGGGCGGTCTCACCGCCGCCGACATGTTCCAGGGCAAGGACGCACTGCTGTCAGGACCAGCCGGCGGTGTCGTCGGCATGGTCGAGACGGCCAGGCTCGCCGGCTTCGACAAGGTCATCGGTTTCGACATGGGCGGCACCTCGACCGACGTCGCTCACTATGACGGCGAATATGAGCGCGCCTTCGACACCGAGGTCGCCGGCGTGCGCATCCGCGCGCCGATGATGCGCATCCATACCGTCGCCGCCGGCGGCGGCTCGATCCTGCATTACGAGGCCGGCCGCTTCCGGGCCGGGCCGGATTCGGCTGGCGCCAATCCCGGCCCGGCAGCCTACCGGCGCGGCGGCCCGCTCGCCGTCACCGACGCCAATGTGATGCTGGGCAAGCTGCAGCCCGATTTCTTCCCGGCCATTTTCGGACCCGGCCAGGACCAGACGCTCGACGTCGAGACGGTACGGGCAAAATTCGCCGCACTCGCCGCCGAAATCGGCGACGGCCGGTCGCCCGAGTCTGTCGCCGAGGGCTTCGTCACCATCGCCGTCGAAAACATGGCCAATGCCATCAAGAAGATCTCCGTGCAGCGCGGCTACGACGTCACCGAATATCTCTTGAACTGTTTTGGCGGCGCCGGCGGCCAGCACGCTTGCCTGGTCGCCGATGCGCTCGGCATGGAAGCGGTGCTGATCCATCCCTTCTCAGGTCTTCTGTCGGCCTATGGCATCGGCCTGTCCTCGGTCTTTGCCTCGCGCCAGCAGGCGCTGCTGAAACCGCTTGCCGAAGAGTCCAGAACGGAGATCGGCAACCTCATTGCCATCTTGAGGAAAGCCGTTGTCGCAGAACTCGCGGCGCAAGGCATCGGCGAGGATACGGTCGCCACGAAGCCGGTGCTGCACATTCGCTACGACGGCACCGACACGACACTGCCGGTGAATTTCGAGGCGGATTCGATTTTCCAGGCCAGGCGCGATTTTGAAATCGCCCACAAGGCGCAGTTCGGTTTCGTCTATGACGACAAGCCGATGATCGTCGAGACCGTCGGCGTCGAAGGCACCGACACCGGCGGCACTGGGCGCGACGAAACTGAATCGCGAACCGAAGACCTTGCCGTAAGCCCTTCACAGACCCGCGAAATCTTCACCGAGGGAGAGTGGCGCACTTCACCCATCTTCCGCCGCGAGGCGCTGAAGCCGGGAAACAGGGTTGCGGGACCTGCCTTGATTATCGAGCCGAACCAGACAATCGTCATCGAGCCGGGCTGGCTGGCCGAAATCACCGCCAGGAACCACGTGCTCCTGCACCGCGTCGAGAAAAAGCGCCGGCAGGCAGCGCTCGGCACCGAGGCCGATCCGGTCATGCTGGAGGTCTTCAACAACCTCTTCATGTCGATCGCCGAGCAGATGGGCGTCACGCTGCAGAACACCGCCTATTCCGTCAACATCAAGGAACGGCTGGATTTTTCCTGCGCCGTCTTCGACCGGACCGGCGCGCTGGTCGCCAATGCGCCGCACATGCCGGTGCATCTCGGCTCGATGGACCGCTCGGTCGAAACCATCATCCGGCTGAATTCCGGCGACATCCACCCCGGCGACGTCTTTGCCCTCAACGCACCCTACAATGGCGGCACGCATCTGCCGGACATCACTGTCGTGACGCCGGTCTTCGATGATGCCAAGGAAAGAATCCTGTTCTGGGCCGCCTCGCGCGGCCATCACGCCGATATCGGCGGCACGGCACCCGGCTCGATGACGCCGCTCGCCACCACGGTCGACGAGGAAGGCGTGCTGTTCGACAATTTCCGCATCGTCGACCGTGGCCGCTTCCGCGAGAAGGAGCTGGAAACGCTGCTCACCGGTCACCGCTATCC
>NZ_RZPL01000623.1:0-3445 GCF_004022805.1 Mesorhizobium sp. M7A.F.Ca.CA.002.04.1.1
GCCCTATCTGGTGCAGCAGAACAGGCGTGTCGGCGGCGAACCGATCCAGTCGGTGGCGTGGCCGTCGCATCCGATCCTCGCCGGCGGCCAGCATGTCGTCGTCGTCGGCGGCGGCGACACTGCCTCCGACTGCGTCGGCACCGCCTTCCGCCAGGGCGCGGTGCGCGTCACCCAGCTCGACATCCGGCCGCAGCCGCCGGAAAAGGAAGACAAGCTGTCGGTCTGGCCATACTGGGCGACCAAGATGCGCACGTCATCCTCGCAGGCCGAAGGCGCCGAGCGCGAATTCCAGGTGGCGACGCTTGAATTCATCGGCGAAAACGGCCAGCTGACCGGGGTCAAATGCTGCGAAGTCGACGAAAAGCGCAAGCCGATCGCCGGCACCGAATTCGTCATCCGCGCCGATCTCGCGTTCATCGCCATCGGCTTTGCCGGGCCAGCCGCTCGCGGGCCGGTGTCGGAACTGGCCGGCCAGATGAAGATCGCCATTGACAGCCGCCGCTCGAAGAATGTCGAGGCCAATGACCGGGACTACAGGACCAGCGTCGAAAAGCTCTATGCGGCGGGCGACGTGCGGCGCGGCCAGTCGCTGGTCGTCTGGGCGATCCGCGAGGGCCGCCAGGCGGCGCGCGCCATCGATGAGGCGCTGATGGGATCGAGCGTGCTGCCGCGCTGAGTCCGTCTCGAGACCCTACTTGTGCGGCCACCTGAAGGCGCTTTCCGCCCTTCCGCTGCCCCGGGCAGCTTACGGACTGATCGCCGTGGTCGTTTCGGTTGTGGCCCCGGCCGCAGGCTGCCGCCTTGGCGGCCAAGAAAAATCGTCGGCGCGGCCGGGCGCAGCAGCGGGCGCCTTGCCCTCGACGACGAATTTTTCACCGGGCCCGTCCGGCTTGGCCGGCGCTGCGGCACCGAGAAGTTCCGAACCGCCGTCGAGTGCCGGTGATTGCGAGTCGGCGTCGGTAGCCGGGTCGGCGGCCTCAGTCTTTTCCTTCGAGGGTGGACTACGTTACTGGCCAGTACCGGCAACGCATCGAAGGAACTTTACAATCATAAAGGTACGTCACTGGTCTCGCGGCTCACCTATGACGATCTAGACGCGCATTCGAGTCCACAATCCGACTGGCATTTTCGTAAAGGCCTCCTCGGTGCGGGCGGCATCAGGGAGGATTTTCTCATGACGAGGACTTCTTACGGAAATGGGGGGCTACTCAAACACATTCAGTGATCAGCGCGGGGGCGGCGTCAGCTATTTCACCGCCGATCTTGGATATAATTTCTTGAACTCACCGCGCTACCGCATCGGTGCTTTTGTTGGCAACAATTTCTGGCACGAGAGCTACGATGCTTTCGGTTGCACGCAGCAGGCGACCAACTGGGGAACCTGTGTGCCAACCGTCCCACCTACGTCAACCTCTCAGCCAGGACAACGATTGGCATTCGCTGCGACTCGGCTTGGCCGGGCAGACGCAACTCACCGAGCGACTCAGCCTTTCTGGTGACGTGGCGTTCCTCTTCACGCGGCTCGACGGCAAAGAGCAGCACCACATGCGCCCAAGATCAAGCTAATTCCCGAAGACGGCGATGGGCATGGCGTCCAGCTCGAGGCGGTGTTGCGGCCGTGGCGAATAACGGCACCGCTCATTTCGAAGAGGCAATGGGCGGTCGTGGTTCCCCGCAGGCCGACGATTGGAAGGCAAAGCGCTACGGCGTTTTCGTGCAGGCTAGCATCAAGTTCAACTGAGAGAGCAAGAACCGAGGAGAGCGGCGATGCCACTCCAGCTCATTACGATCATTGGATCAACAGAAGGAAGTTTTCCGAAGAGTTTTGCAAGCGTGCGCAAAGTCGCCAGACAAAGTTCTCTCGGTCCATAGTGTACGTGCCGTCACGCCCGTTCTCGACATGGTTGAATGATACGTCCCGCGCGATCGATCAAAGTCGTTTTTCATTGGTTTTCCGGAAATCGCGGGGAGCACAGCGTGCTGTGACCCTCGCCTGCTGGTTTTCTGTCAACGCGCAGATGAGGGAGAATGAGCGTACAGCAAAAATCATCAGTGCTGTCGCTTTCGCCAAAGCCCGCCGCAGCTAAACGGGGTCCCACGCCCGGTAGCGCCCCCTGCCGGTCACCTCACGGATGCCGAGTTCGGCACCAGCCCGAGCGCAGCGCGCTGGCTAATTTTCAGCTCGGCCGCGACCAGACCTGCCGACACCAGCGGCCGCGCCAGCACCAGCTCGATCAGCGCCGGCAGGCTCGAGTTTTTGCGCCGGTTCCTGAGCCGGCGCTCCATCTGGCTTTTGGCCAGCGCCTGGATGATTGCAAGGCTGAAACAGTCGATGGAACGCCCCTCCAGCGAAGCCGAACCGGACGAGGCGCGCGCGCCAGGTCCTTCGGCTGCCATCGGCACGCTGGGTTTAAGTGCTTGGGGTGACACGGCGTGATCTCCGCCGTTGGCGGGAACAGGGCAGTGCAATAGTACTGCCCTGTTCCTTTTGATCAGAGGCCAGTGCGGATTTCTTCGGCAAGCGCCCTCAACGTCGTCTCGACGTCATCGCCGTTTACCATCTTCTGCATCGCCACGGCCCATGCGTTCATGGCTTCGCCGAAGCCGACACGCGGTGTGAAAGCCAGCGCGGCTTGGTCCTGTATCTTTTTGAAGCTGTCAACGAAGTTGTTGAACTCGGGCTGCGAAGCGTACTTAGTCCAGGTGTCGTCTGCCAGGTCGACGTGCGCGGCGGATTGACGAGCTGGCCAGCAAGGGCACCCTTGAGCGCCACCTGCTTGGAGGTGGCCCACGGGATGAACAGCCAGGCCGTGCCCTTCTTTTCGGAAGCCGCGTTCATGGCGAGAGCCCAGATCCAGATGTCAGACTCCAAGCTCGTGGCGCTCGGTGCGTGCAGCGGCGGAGCGAAGGCGATCTTGCCGGATGCCGGCTTCCCCGCAACATCGTTCCAGAAGCCGAACATATTTGAGTCGATCGTCATCGCGCTGCGGCCGGACGCGAAGGAAGGAGCCGCGCACTTCTTGATCATGTCCACGTAATGTAGTCGTATCCAGCATCGGTAAGCTTCCAATCTCTCAGGTATTTGTCCAGCGGCTCCAGGGCGCCACTCGGAGCGAGGTCCTACGCGGGCTGAATGCCAGTGCCGAACACATCCCATGCTGGCGACTTCGTCGTCAGTTGGATCGTCATCTTGTTCCAGTAAGAATCGTCTGGGTAGAGTTCCGGCGTGACCTTGATGCCGGGTCAGCTTCTCGAACTCCGGAAATTGCGCAGCGAGAGCATCCGCATAGGGGTGGATGTCGTAGGCCCAAGTTATGCTGGTCCCTTCGAATTGACGCCAGTTCACGGTGTCGGCAGCGGCCGAATTAGTGAGCGATGCCGAGACGGCAAAAAACGCCAAGTCAAAAGCAAGCTGTTTGCGAAGCGACGCGCACCTGTAACGAGT
>NZ_RZPL01000624.1:0-3439 GCF_004022805.1 Mesorhizobium sp. M7A.F.Ca.CA.002.04.1.1
GACCATGATCGGCCAGGCGGTTGGTTCAATGCCGCCACCGGCTTCGGCGCGCTTGGCTACGGCCCGCCGGCCGCAATTGGCGCGGCCCTTGCGATACCCGATGCGCCGGTCGTCTGCCTCACGGGTGACGGCGGCTTCCAGTTCACGCTGCCGGAACTGGGCGCCGCGCTCGACGCGCGGGTACCGGTCATCTTCGTCGTCTGGAACAACAGAGGCTACCGCGAGATCGAAACCTCGATGCTCGATGTCGGCGTCGAGCCGGTTGGCGTATCGCCGGCGCCGCCGGATTTCTGCAAGCTGGCCGAGGCTTATGGCATCGGCGCCGAACGGCTTGCCGATATCGACGCTCTCGCGGACGCGCTGAAGCGCGCCCGGGCCACCGGACTGCCGCGCGTCATCGAAATCACAGTTGACTGAAGCGCGGGTTTCCCGTTTTGGCGGGCCACGGCTGAAGTGTCGGACGCATGCAAAGACGCGACAACTGCCATGTCGAGATGTCAATTGAGTGATGGCGCAAAAGGCGCGACGCTTCGCGTCGGCGGCACAGAAATGACCTAACGATAAAAAAATGACAGGAGCGTCCAAGATGACGGAAACACTTGAAGGCAAGCATATCGTCGTGACTGGTGGGACCGGTGCGCTCGGCGGTGCGGTTGTCGGCAAACTGCTGAGCGACGGCGCGATCTGCCATGTGCCCAATGCTCATGCCGCCGCCCCTACGCATTTCCCCTTAACCTCGCATGACCGTGTCCAGCTGGTGCACAACGTCGATCTCTCGGACCCCGCGAAGGTCGAAGCGTTCTATAGCCAGGTTCCGGGCCTTTGGGGCTCGATCCATCTGGCTGGCGGCTTCACCTCGGCGCCTGTTGAAAAGATCGAGTCGGCGTCCTTTGCCGAGATGATGGACACCAATGCGCGCACCGCCTTCCTGTGCTGCCGCGCCGCGATCCGCTCGATGCTGTCGTCGGACACGGCGGGCCGCATCGTCAACGTCACCGCGCGCGCCGGGCTCGATCCGCGGCGCGGCGCCGGCATGGTCGCTTACGCCGCCAGCAAGGCGGCGGTGGCAGCCATGACGGTGGCGATGGCCGAAGAGCTGAAGCACAAGGGCATCCTGGTCAATGCCGTGGCGCCGTCGACGCTAGATACGCCGGCAAACCGCGCCGATATGCCGGATGCCGATGTCACAAGATGGGTCAGCCTCGAAGCCGCCGCCGAGGCCATCGCCTATCTCGCCTCGCCGGCCAATCAGGCGATGAGCGGCACGCTGGTGCCGCTTTACGGCAGGGCGTAACTTTCCAACCTTTACCTAGGTCAAAAAAAAACCCCGCCGGATCGCTCCGGCGGGGTTTTGTTTTGGAGCCTGTGCGAAGGCTTCGCGGTGCGAAGACTTAGCTGCCCTGCTTCTTCAGCGCGGCACCCAGGATGTCGCCCAGCGAAGCGCCGGAGTCGGTCGAGCCGTACTGAGCGACCGCTTCCTTCTCTTCGGCGATTTCCAGCGCCTTGATCGAGACCTGCAGCTTGCGGGTCTTCTTGTCGAAGGCGATGACGCGGGCATCGACCTTCTGGCCGACGGTGAAGCGCTCGGGGCGCTGCTCGTCGCGGTCACGGCTCAGGTCGGAGCGCTTGATGAAGGTTTCGATACCGCTGTCGACCAGCCGCACTTCCAGACCGCCATCCTTGACGCCGATGACTTCGCAGGTGACGACCGCGTTCTTGCGCAGTTCGCCTGAAGTCGCCGCTTCGCCGACCGTATCCTTGGCCAGCTGCTTGATGCCGAGCGAGATGCGCTCCTTGTCGATGTCGACGTCGAGCACCTGCGCCTTGACCATGTCGCCGCGATTGTACTCTTCGATGACCTGCTCGCCCGGACGGGTCCAGTCGAGGTCGGAAAGGTGCACCATGCCGTCCACGTCGCCTTCGAGGCCGATGAACAGGCCGAACTCGGTCTTGTTCTTGACCTCGCCCTCGACCTGGCTGCCGACCGGATGGCTAGAGGCGAAAGCCTGCCACGGATTCTCGAGCGTCTGCTTGAGGCCGAGCGAGATGCGGCGCTTGGCCGGATCGACTTCGAGCACCACCACGTCGACTTCCTGGGTCGTCGACAGGATCTTGCCTGGATGCACGTTCTTCTTCGTCCACGACATTTCCGAAACGTGGATGAGACCCTCGATGCCCGGCTCCAGCTCGACGAACGCGCCGTAGTCGGTGATGTTGGTGACGGTGCCCTTGATCTTCTTGCCGATCGGGAACTTGGTGCCGATCTCGGACCACGGATCGCTCTCGAGCTGCTTCATGCCGAGCGAGATACGGTGGGTTTCCTGGTTGATGCGGATGATCTGCACCTTGACCGTCTGACCGATGTTGAGGATTTCGGTCGGATGGTTGACGCGGCGCCATGCCATGTCGGTGACATGCAGCAGGCCGTCGATGCCGCCGAGGTCGACGAACGCACCGTAATCGGTGATGTTCTTGACGACGCCTTCGACAACCTGGCCTTCTTCGAGGTTCTGCACGATTTCCGAACGCTGTTCGGCGCGGCTCTCTTCGAGCACGGTACGGCGAGACACCACGATGTTGCCGCGGCGGCGATCCATCTTGAGGATCTCGAAGGGCTGCGGGTTGTGCATCAGCGGGGAGACGTCGCGGATCGGGCGGATATCGACCTGGCTGCGCGGCAGGAAGGCCACGGCGCCGTCGAGGTCGACCGTGAAGCCGCCCTTGACCTGGTTGAAGATGACGCCTTCGACGCGCTCACCCTTGGTGAACTTCTCTTCGAGACGGACCCAGCTCTCTTCGCGACGGGCCTTCTCACGGGAAAGCATCGCTTCGCCAAGCGCGTTTTCAATGCGCTCGACATAGACTTCGACGGTGTCACCAACCTTGAGGGTAGTGTCCTTGCCCTTGACGCCAAATTCCTTCAGCGGCACGCGGCCTTCGACCTTGAGGCCGACGTCGATGATGGCCATGTCCTTTTCGATCGCGGTGATCGTGCCCTTGACGACCTGGCCTTCGCCGGAATGGCCTGTTGTAAATGATTCTTCGAGCAGGCTCGCGAAATCATCGCGAGTGGGATTTGCAGCTGACATTGTTTCTCCTGGAGTGCCCCGCATCTGGAAGCGGGACGGGCGCCGTGGGTTAGCGTTGCGTTGGCCTGCCGGCGTTCCGGGCTACAAAAGCCCTGGGCCGCTCTTTAAGCGGCAATTCCGGCGCATGAAGAATGCTGGCAGGCTGGTTCGTGCCCGATATGGGTATTTTCTTCGCCTCCGACAACGGAAAGACGAGGGAAAAACCCGGATCAGACCTAGTCTCTCTTGGCCAAGACGTCATCGATGATCGCCATGGCTGCAAGAAACGCGGCTTCTATAGCCATTTCGCTGGTATCAAGCAAGTGCGCGTCGGCGGCCGGCTTCAAAGGTGAGTCGGCACGGCCCATGTC
>NZ_RZPL01000625.1:0-3435 GCF_004022805.1 Mesorhizobium sp. M7A.F.Ca.CA.002.04.1.1
AGGCTGTCCATGCGCTCGCCGTGAAGGGGATTGATGATGAAGAGATGCGCGGTCGCGGGATTGCGCTCGGCATCGGGGTTGCGGATGCGTTCGGCGCCGCGGGCGATCTTGTCAAGCGCCGATGCCAGCCAGAGCGGGTGTCCACAGATTTCGGCGCCACGTCGGTCGGCCTCGTATTCGCGGGTGCGGCTGACCGCCATCTGCACGACCATCGCGGCAAAGGGCGCTACGATCATCGCCGCCAGCACGCCGACAAAGCCGAACGGATTGTTGTCGCGATTGCCACTGAAAAAGAAGGCGAAATTGCCGAGCATCGAAATGGCACCGGCAAAGGTGGCGACGATCGTCATGGTCAGCGTGTCGCGGTGCTGCACATGGGCGAGTTCGTGCGCCATGACGGCTGCGACCTCTTCAGGCGTCAGCGCCTGCAACAGGCCGGTGGAGGCAGCGACCGCCGCGTTCTGCGGGTTGCGGCCGGTGGCAAAGGCGTTCGGCTGCGGATTGTCGATCAGGTAGGTCTTCGGCATGGGCAGGCCGGCCTGTTTGGCGAGCGACTGGACGATGGCGTAATATTCGGGCGCGTTCTTCTCGTCGACCTCGACGGCACGGTTCATCGACAGCACCATCTTGTCGGCATTCCAGTAGCTGAACAGATTGGTGCCGGCGGCGATCAGCAGCGCGATCATCATGCCGCCGGTTCCGCCGATCAAAAAGCCGACGCCCATGAACAGCGCGGTCATCGCGGCAAGAAGCATGGCGGTGCGAAGTGTGTTCATCGTCTGCTCCTGTCCAGGTGATAGCGAAAAGGGGTCGATCCGCTTCGTCTCATCGCTATATGATGGGAAACACCAGTTCCCGTTTCAATCCGCTGGAAATATCGCATGAACGACGAAGCCAGTAAAACCGATGCCGAGCTTGCCCATGATGTCGAGCCAAAGGCGCTGACGCCGGAAGCCAGACGTGCGCTCGCGGAAGCCGAAGCAAGGCGTGTAAAGTACCTGGAAAAGGAAGCCTCGGCGCCGAAGGAAATCGGCGGCCGCGGCGGCAAGGAGCCCGGCCGCTACGGCGACTGGGAGGTAAAGGGCCTGACCAGCGATTTCTAGACGCGGCCTAGGCGGCGTTGCGCTGCGGCTCGAGCGCGATCCAGCCACGCTCGTCGACGGTGATGCCCACCATGTCGTAGCCCGCGATCGCGGCGTGTTGCGTTGGCAAGGGGCGCTTGTGCGTGGCGCTGATGACCATGACCGCCGCGCCCGCCGCTTCGGCTGCCGCTATGCCGGCCGGGGCATCCTCGAACACGAGGCAGTCGCGCGCGTCGAAGCCGAGCCGTTCCGCGCCAAGCCGGAAGCAATCGGGCGCCGGCTTGCCGCGGGAGACATCTTCCGCTGCGACGATGACGGCCGGGACGGGGATGCCCGCGGCCTTCATGCGCAACAGCGCCAGCTCACGTGGGGCGGAGGTTACGATCGCCCAGCGTTCGGGCGGCAGCGAATCGAGAAATGCCACGGCGCCGGCGATCTGGATAATGCCTTCGAGATCGGCCGCCTCGGCCTTCAGCAGCAGATCAGCCTCGTGTGCCGGGTCGACGCCCGGCAGCGCCAGGCCGGTGATGGTCTCGATCGCGCGTACGCCATGGATCGTCGGCAGGAAGGCAGCGACGTCGAGGCCCTGGCGGCGTGCCCAATCGCTCCACACCCGTTCCGCCGAGGCGATGGAATTGATGAGCGTGCCGTCCATGTCGAAGAGGAAGGCCGCGAATTTTCTGCTTGAATACATGATTTTCCTTGAGTCCGGGGAGCGCTGGTGGGGTTGCCGAACCTAACGTCTCGACCGCGGCAGGGGAAGACACGGGGTGGGCTTTTCGATCGGCCCAGGGAACCACGGTATCCTCCGGGCGTTTGGGAAGGACTGCTTCTCACAAGATCGAAGGGGGGACCAACGATGCTGATCCGGCTCGGCTATGAAATCGCCATCGAATGCGTAGCCGCCACGCCGGTGATTTCAGTGCTCGAGATCCATCGGGACAGGCAGGCTGATATCAAGCGGCAGACGCGGGTGCTGACCTCGCCCGCGGTGCCGACAAGGCTGTACCACGATCTGCATGGCAATGCCTGCCGGCGCTTCACAGCGCCCGCCGGTGGTTTTCGCATCCTGTACGACGCGGTCGTCGAGGACAGCGGCGAGACGGACGAGGTAAACACGCTGGCCAGGGAAGTGCCGGTGGCGGACCTGCCGGACGAAGTTCTCGGTTATCTCCTGGGCAGCCGCTATTGCGAGACGGATCATCTGAGCAGCCTGGCCTGGCAGCTCTTCGGCGACATTCCGTCCGGCTGGGCGCGCGTGCAGGCGATCGTCGACTATGTCCACAACCGGCTGTCGTTCGGCTATGGCTATGCGCGCTCGACCCGCACGGCGGCTCAGGCGCATGAGGAACGCGTCGGGGTCTGCCGCGACTTCGCTCATCTGGCGATCACGCTTTGCCGCTGCATGAATATTCCGGCACGCTATGTGAACGGCTATCTCGGTGATATCGGCGTGCCAGCCGATCCGGCACCGATGGACTTTTCGGCGTGGCTGGAAGTGTTCCTCGACGGCAAATGGTACACGTTCGATCCTCGCCACAACACGCCAAGAATCGGCCGCATCGTCATCGCCCGCGGCCGCGACGCCACCGACGTGCCGCTGCTGCATAGTTTCGGCGCCCACCGGCTCAGCCTGTTCAAGGTATGGACCTATGAACAGGAAGGCAATCTGTTCAACCCGCCCTACCACGGTATCGACAGGACCGTCGGCGCACAGATGCTGGCCTAACGGTATGTCGATTCAGGTGAGGCCGGTCTGCAAATGACGGCTTTCTGCGCTTCCGGTGCTCACGGACCAAATGTCCGCTCCGCTCCGGTTCTCGAAAGCCATCATTTTCGACCTGGCCTGACCTGAATCTCAACACCCCCTTGAGGCGCGGCCAAAAGCGGCCCTGGTTTTCAAACGTGATGGCGCTTTGGTCTTTCGACGGCCGGAGGCGTTGGATCCGATCATTTCGCGCCCTGCAGTCTCGGGACAACTGGCCCGCTTCGGCACACGGACCCTGTCCCGCAACAGGACGTCATCGGGATTCCGTGATTGCTTCGTCTTGAGCATGGTAACCGGCTCGTAAACGCAGCCGCGGCCGCGCTTTTCTGTTTACCAGTCATTCACCTTTGCGGAGCTTGAAGCCGAACAAAAACAATGATTTGGCGGCAAGCGGCCGGCCTTCTGCCAGCCAGCGGCGTCATCCGGCGGGAATCCTGCATTGCCCTGTCCGCGGCGACGAGGCCGAGGCGAATGGAGGCTGTAGGATGCGGAATTACGGGGGTCTTGTTCACGCGATCGGCGGGTTCGCCCGGGATGGCGGGGGGAATTTTGCCATTCTGTTCGGCCTCCGCCCCCCGGTCTTTG
>NZ_RZPL01000626.1:0-3434 GCF_004022805.1 Mesorhizobium sp. M7A.F.Ca.CA.002.04.1.1
GCTGTGACCCGGCTGACGGTCGATTCGTGCATGCCGATGGCGTCGGCCACAGTGCGCAGATTGAGCGGCTTCAGCTGCCGCACGCCATGGACGAGGAAGGCGTCCTGCTGGCGAACGATTTCCGAGGCGACCTTGAGGATGGTCTTTGCCCGCTGGTCGAGGCTGCGCGTCAGCCAGTTGGCGTTCTGCAGGCATTCGGCCAGAAAATCCCTTTCCGCCTGGTTCTTGGCCTGCGGAGAGACCTGGGCGAAATAGATATGGTCGACCAACACCCGCGGCAGCGTTTCGGCATTGAGTTCGACCGTCCAGCTGCCGTCATTGGCCGCGCGCACCTCCACATCGGCGACGATCGCGTCGCTGGCGCCGCCCGAAAACGCCATGCCCGGCCGGGGATCGAGCGCCCGGATTTCGGCCAGCATGTCGAGCAGATCCTCCTCGTCGACACCGCAGATCCGTTTCAATGCGTGAAAATCGCGCCGTGCCAGGAGTTCGAGATTGGCGACCAGCGCCTTCATCGCCGGATCGAGCCGGCTCCGCACGGCAAGCTGCAGCGACAGGCATTCGGCCAGGTCGCGGGCAAACAGGCCGGCCGGCTCGAAGGTCTGACACACCGCCAGCACCTTCGCCACGGCGGCGGCATCCGCACCGAGACGAGCGGCGATCTCGGCCAGATCGGCACGCAGATAGCCGGTCTCGTCAAGGCCGTCGGCGAGGTCGGCGGCGATCAGACGTGCAGCCGGATCGGCGAAGGCTAGCGCTACCTGTTCACCGACATGGTCGCGCAGCGTGATCGCAGCAGTCGCCATGTCGCCGGCGTCAAACCACTCGGATGAGGAACCCGCGCCATTGCCGGAAGCCGATTTCCATTGCGCCGTCAGGTCGGGACCGAGCCGCTCGCTGGTGCCCGGGTCGTCGGGAAACAGGTTTTCCAGCGACGTGTCGAGCTTGTCCGAGATCGCCTCCGCGCTCCACTGCGTCTCGTTTTCGAACCAGTCGCCTTCGCGGGCGGCTTGCGGCTCCGCCTCGATCTTCTGCGCCTGGTCGCTGGCGGCATCGTCCTGCGGCTCGGCGCGCTCCAGCAGCGGATTGCGCTCGATTTCCTCGTCGATGAAATGCTCGAGTTCGACATGGGTGAACTGCAGCAGCCGAATCGACTGCATCAGTTGCGGCGTCATCACCAGCGACTGCGATTGTCGTAGCTGTAGTTTGGCCGCCAACGCCATGGTTCGGTTTCAAACGCCTCGTCTACGCATCCGGACTTCCGGAAAGGAATTTTGCAGCCGGCCATAGAAACTGGCCCGGCTTTTGCTTGTCAAGGCAATTGGTAGCAAAACTCGCTTACCGGAGCGTTATCTCGGAGCAAAATCGAGGAAAAAGCGCCGCGCGAACCGCAAAAATCGTGTCAGGAAACAAATTTCACGCTCAGAGGGTGAAACCCTCGCCGAGGTAAAGTCGCCGCACATCCGGGTTTGCCACCACTTCGTCGGCCCTTCCATGGGTCAGCACCTGGCCGGCATGGATGATGTAGGCGCGGTCGATGAGGCCGAGCGTTTCGCGCACATTGTGATCGGTGATGAGGACGCCGATGCCGCGCGCCGTGAGGTGGCGCACCAGTTGTTGAATATCCGCGACGGCGATCGGATCGATGCCGGCGAAAGGCTCGTCGAGCAGCATGTAGGCCGGACGCGTCGCCAGCGCTCGCGCGATTTCCAAGCGTCGCCGCTCGCCGCCCGAAAGCGACATGGATGGCGCCTTGCGCAGATGGCTGATGTGGAATTCCTCGAGCAGTTCGTCGAGATTGCGCTCGCGCACCTTGCGGTCCTTTTCGACCACTTCCAGCACGGCGCGGATATTCTGCTCGACATTGAGGCCGCGGAAGATCGATGCTTCCTGCGGCAGATAGCCGATGCCGAGGCGTGCACGACGGTACATCGGCATCGACGTGACATCGAAGCCGTCGATCTCGATCGTGCCTTCATCCACCGGCACCAGGCCGGTAACCATATAGAAACAGGTCGTTTTGCCGGCGCCGTTGGGGCCGAGCAGTCCAACTGCCTCTCCGGCGCGCACGCCGATGGTGACGCCGCTGACGACCTTGCGGCCCTTGTAGCTCTTGGTCAGCCCCTTGGCGATCAGGGTTCCCTTGAACTTTCCCGCATCGACGGTCACCGTGGCCGGCGCCGAAAGCTTGCCGGCGGCCCGTCCCGGAAGACGCGCCGTCAGCGACGACAGGCTGGCCATCAGGGGTTCGTCGCTCCCGATTTCGGCGGCGGCGTGATCGACATCTGGACACGTTGCCCAGCGCATGGATCCACCTGAGCCAGCCCGCTTTTCATCTGCACGGTAAGTTTGCAGCCCACCAGAACGTTGTCGTTTTGCGACAGAACGACCTTTTTGCCCGAAAGCACCAGCACCTGGCTCTTCATATCGAAGCTGCCTTGATCGCCGGTCGCGATCTGCGCATCCGACTTGATATAGACCTTGTCGGAGATCTCCAGGTGGTCGATGTTGGCCGAGCCCGTCATCGCCGCACCCGCGGCCTCCGTGCCCTTGGCAGCGGCGTTGGGGTCCTTGACGTAGTAGACCGTCATCTTGCCGGCCTTCATCAATGTCGGCCCCTGGACGACGCTGACATTGCCCGTGAAGATGGCGACACTGTCGGCCTGGCGGACTTCCAGCTTGTCGCTCTCGATCTGGATCGGCTTGTCGCCGGACAGTTTGAGGCCTGATTGACTGGTCGTCTGCGCCCATGACGGCACGAGTCCGAGCAGCAGCAACGCTGAAGTTGCAGCCGCGAGCCGCGTCGAACTACTGAGCCGCATTGGTTTCTCCGCTGTTTCCCTGTGCCGCCTTCAGGGCGGCGGAATCGATGTTGACGCGCACTTTGTTCTCGAAAACCAGAATCTTGCCATTGTCCTGGACCGACATCGTATCCGCCGTGATCCGCGACCCGCCACGGCTGACATCGACGGGATCTCCTGTCTTCATAGTGCCTTTGCCCATGTCGAGGAAGACCGATTTGAACTTGGCCTGCATGCCGTCGGTCGTGGTGATCGTCACGTCGCTGGTCAGGTTCATCGTATTGCCGTCGCGATCGTAGGTGCCGTGCGAGGCCTTGACCGCCGCCACATTGTCGGACGCGATCGGCACCTTGGCGTCGATGCCTTCCAGCTCGATGATACCTTGCGTGCTGACATCCTGAATGGCACGCAGCGCCGTCATCGAATAAGGCTGCTTCTGCTTGGTGAAACCGTTGAGCTTGGGATTGGCCATCACCAGCTTGCCGTTGGAAAAGGCAGTGCCTTCCGCCTGAATCTTCACCGAGACGGGTGCGGCGAGATAGGAATAGACCGGGAAAGCGACCGCTATCAGTGCTGCGGCCACCGGCACGGCAAATTTGAGAACGCGCACGCGGCGCGAATGACGCTGTGCAC
>NZ_RZPL01000627.1:0-3424 GCF_004022805.1 Mesorhizobium sp. M7A.F.Ca.CA.002.04.1.1
CTCCTATGGCGGCGCCAAGGTCCATCAGAAAGGGGCTTTCGGCATTGCGGCCGGTGGAAGCAATGACATGGTAGCCGAGGCTGGACAGGATGGAGACCGCGACCGAGCCGACGCCGCCGGCTGCCCCCGTCACCACCACCGGGCCGCGATCGGGCAGGATGCCGTGCCGCTCCAGTGCCATGACACAGAGCATGGCGGTATATCCTGCGGTGCCGACGGCCATCGCGTCATGCGGGCTGATGCCTTGCGGCAGCGGCACCAGCCAGTCGCCCTTGACGCGGGCACGGCCTGCATAGGCACCGAAATGGGTTTCGCCGACGCCCCAGCCATTCAGCACGACCTTGTCTCCGGCGCGCCAGTCGGGATGCGAGGACGAAATGACGGTGCCGGCGAAATCGATGCCCGGCACCAGCGGCCAGCGGCGGATCACCGGCGCCTTGCCTGTGATCGCCAAGCCATCCTTGTAGTTCACCGTCGTTGCCTCGACCGCGACGGTGACATCGCCTTCCATCAGGTCGGCCTCGGTGAGATCGGTCACGGCGACCGACTGCTTTTTCTCGGCGTCACGCGAAACGAGGATGGCTTTGAAGGTTTCGGACATGTCTTTCTCCGCGATCTTGACGACATGAACTGTGCGGCGATGGCCGCACGGGGTCAATCCTTGGAAGGACTGGCTTTGGGTTCGCGCCGCCAGCCGAACAGCTCGTCGAAGACGACCAGTGCCGCACCAACCGAAATGAAGGCGTCGGCAAGGTTGAAGACGGCGAAGGACCAGACCGGCGTGTGGAACAGGATGTAGTCGATGACGTGGCCGTAGACGGCGCGGTCGATCAGATTGCCGAGCGCGCCGCCGACGATCAGCGCAAAGCCGGTGCGGGCAAGGATCTGGGACGGCGCGATCCGCGTCGCCAGGAACAGCACGAAGGCAACGACGGCGAGCGAAATGACGATCAGCCCGGTGTCGCCGAAGGACGAGAACATCGAGAAGGCGATGCCGGTATTGTAGGTGCGAAACAGCGCCAGGAAGGGCAGCAGATCAACCTTCTCCTGAAAAGGCAGATCGGCCTCGACCAGGTATTTTATCCACTGGTCGAGCGCGATGGCCGCGACGACGAGCAATGCGTAGGGAGACCATGATCTCACGGGCAGGCAACCTTCATTGCTGGTCCAGGATTGACTCGAGCTTCAGCGCGCCGCGCCGGATCTCGAACAGCATGATGCCGGTGGCAACGGCCAGATTGAGCGAATCGGCACGGCCCGCTTGCGGAATCCTGAGCAGCCTGTCGCAACTCGCAGCCAGGCTTTCGGGCAGTCCCTGCTGCTCGTTGCCCATCATCAGCAGCACGGGCCCGCGGGAAAAATCGACCGAGCGGTAGTCGACGGCGCCTTTCAGGTGGGTTCCGGCGACGAGGCCTGAAAACCCGCCTCGCCAGGCGAGGAAAGCCTCGGTTGTCGCCTTCGCCACCGGCACGGCAAAGATCGAACCCATGGTGGCACGCACCGTCTCCACGGAGAATGGATCAGTGGTATCGCCGACCAGGATGACGCCTTTGGCGCCGACGGCATCGACGGTGCGGATGACGGTGCCGAGATTGCCGGGGTCGCGCACCCGGTCGAGCGCCACCCAGACGTCGCCATTGTCAGCGCGGACATCTTTCAGGGCGAGGAATTTTTGCGAAAAGACGCCGACCACCATTTGCGGGTTGTCGCGACGGGTGATGGCGACCAGCACCTTCTCCGACACTTCGAGCACCATGCCGCCTGCCGCAACCGTGCGTGCGGCCACCTTCTCCACGGCAGCGTTGCCGCGCCCGGCCTTGGCGAAAACCAATGTCCTGATCTGCCAGCCGAGATCGAGCGCATCGATGACCAGCTTCAATCCCTCGGCCATGAAGGCGTTCTGCTGGTCGCGGAATTTCTTCTGAGCGAGCGCCTTGATGTCCTTGACCAGCGGATTGGCGAGGCTGGTGACCTCCTTCACCTGGCCGGGTGCGCCTGCATGCCGCTCGTTCATTCAGCCACCCAACGCGAAAACAATGAGGTCGATAGCGCCCGGCCGGCGGACTTTTCGCGGATGATCAGCTCACCCGATTCAACCTTGCCGCCCATACCGGCAAAGGTATCGCGCATCAGGGCGTGGATGGCGAAGAAGGAGGCGCGGATCGAGTAGGCGGTCAGCACCACGGCGAGCGGCTTCGGCGTCAGGATCGCCCGGCAGAGGTCGGTCAAATCCGGCAGGTCCTCGAACAATTGCCAGACCTCGCCCTTGGGGCCACGGCCATAGGCCGGCGGGTCGAACAGAATGATATCGTAGCGGCTGCCGCGGCGCTCCTCGCGCTCGGCGAATTTCACCGCGTCGTCGACGATCCAGCGGATCGGCTTGCTGCCGAGGCCGGCCATCTCCTGGTTTTCGCGGGCCCAGCCGATCGCCTTCTTCGAGGCATCGACATGGGTGACCTCGGCACCGGCGCGAGCCGCCACCAAGGAAGCGAGACCGGTATAGCCGAACAGGTTCAGAACCTTGACCGGCCGCTTCGCCGCCGCGATCAGCCCGGCCATGTGGTCCCAGTGGGAGGCCTGCTCGGGAAAGACGCCGACATGACGAAACGAGGTGAAACGGCCGAGATAGTCGATGCCGTCATGCTTCATCGGCCAGGTCTCGCCGAGCGGCAGCTTCGGGAAACGCCAGCGGCCGATCCCCTCCTCGTCGGTGTCTCCGGTGAAGACGGCGTCGGCGCGCTCCCATTCCTTTGCCGGCAATGCCTTTTGCCAGATCGCCTGACCCTCTGGCCGCACGATCCGGTAGGGGCCATATTGTTCGAGCTTCTGGCCGGTGCCGCTGTCGAGCAGCGCATAATCGGCATTGGGCGCCACTTCCAGGATCACGGGAAGATGTTCGGCGGGCAGAGCGCCTTCGCGGCGGGCCAGGATGCGCGGCGCCGAGTTCGGTTCGGAACGATTTTCCGTCTTCGCCTCATGGCGCTCGCGCGGTGGCGCTTCCGGTCTGGCAGGAGCCTGGCCGGGACGCGGGCGTGACACGTCCGCCGCACTCTTGGCGGATGGATGTGGACGGTTGTCGCGGCGTTTGTCGCGAAAAGACTTCAAGCGGGGGCAACTCCGAACGGCGTGGCCGCTTTTGACATAGGGCAACCGGCTTCGCAACCAAGTCCGACAGGTCGGCCTCTCCGGTTTATGTCTGCCGGCGATGGACCAATGTCAAAGAAACAGGCAAATCTGCTCGATGTCCCGCTCCGAACGCCTGCTCGACCTCATACAGTGCTTGCGCCGGCATCGCCGGCCGGTGAGCGGGCACATGCTTGCCGACGAGACGGGCGTTTCGATCCGCACGCTCTACCGCGACATCGCCACGCTGCAGGGCCAGGGCGCGCCGATCGAAGGTGAGGCGGGGGTGGGGTATGTGGTC
>NZ_RZPL01000628.1:0-3416 GCF_004022805.1 Mesorhizobium sp. M7A.F.Ca.CA.002.04.1.1
GTTTATTTCCTTACCTTCTCGACGCTAGCACTCCTTGTCGGGCTGATTGTCGCGAATATCGTTCAGCCTGGCGCCGGCCTCAACATCGATCCGGCCTCGCTCGATGTCGAAGCCGTTAAGGGCTATGTGGCCACGGCTCACGAGCAGTCCGTGACCAGCTTCCTGATGAACATCATCCCGTCAACGATTGCCAGTGCCTTCGCGGAAGGCGACATCCTGCAAGTCTTGTTCCTCTCGGTCCTGTTCCTCTCGATCCTGTTCGGCGCGGTCTGCCGCTACAACGGCCGCTCGCTCTTCTCTCTCGTCCGATACATCAAGGACGAGCTGCTGCTCGCAATGTCCTCCTCAGAGGCCGCGCTGGCCTCGCTCATGGAGAAGATGGAAAAGGCCGGCGCCACGCATTCGGTCGTGGGTCTCATTCCATTCAATCTGGACGGCACGAATATGATGCTCGCCGCCCTTTTCATCGCCCAAGCGACGAAAACTGATCTCCCGATCGGCTGCCGGATCCTCATGCTGTTTGTCGCATTGTTCCCTTCGAACGGAACAACCCGCATTACCGGTGCAGGCCTCGTCACAATGGCTGCAACGCTCTTTCTTGTTCCGGCCGCACCGGTCACCTCCGTGGGGCTTATTCTTGGCGTCGATCAGCTTATGTCCGAATGCCACGCGCTGACGGTTTTTCTCCGCAGCGTAGCGGCAACGCTGGCTGTCACCCGGTCCGGGGCGAGCGGGATAAACGACGATTCGGGGAGCGCCTCACTAGCGGACCGTTCAGCGCTCTGGCGGTGGACGGTCAAGTCGCCCGGCGTGGTGAACACAATTCCCCGTGCGAACGACGCTCAGCTATTGGGGTGGACCCGATGGCGCAAAGCCGTATTTGAGAAACCGCCAGATCGCACCGGCACCTGTGCGCCTGTAGCAACTGCGGGGCACGATCAAAACTGACCCATTTTACACCAAAAAGGCGGCCGTTGCTGCCACGCCGTCCATGGATTGGAGACTCATGTCTAAGCCGACTGCCATCACTGTCGCAGCTCTTCTTTTACTCCTCGCCTTGCTGGCGAGCCAATATAGCGCGAACCTGCACCGGCAGGCGTGGTCGACCGACAGGCAAAAGTGGAGCGGCGCATTCGACAACGATCTCCTTCGCCAATCGCCGGCAACCCGCAAGGCGATGCCGTTCTGGTCATATTCAATGACTACCACAACTGTCCGCATTGCAGACTGGCTGATATCAACTACCAAAAAGCCTTCAAGCATGAGCCCAATCTGAAGCTTGTGATCAAACAGTTCCCGGTCCTGGGACCGGATTCCCAATTCCCAGCCTTCGCCGCACTCGCCTCGAGAAAACAGGGAAAGTTCGACGAATTCCACCGCGCCCTTATGATTTCCCCCAGTTGAAGGGTCACTCTCAAGATCGCAGCGCGTGTAGGCCTTGACGTTGAGCAGCTCAAGCGGGAATGCAAGATCCGGCCATCGCAGATGAAATGCGCGCGTCCGCGCACTCGCGAAAGGTCTGCACTTAGACGGTACGCCCGCGTTGGTGGTCGGCGATATAGTGGTCGCCGACCTTGTGGACATGGCCAGCTTGCAACGCTTGCATCGCCGATGCGCGCTCAAAGCGTGCTGGCTCTCGTGCGGGGCAGCATCTGTAGACCGGCCACGCTGTTGTTGCCGGAGCGTGCCGTTTGTGGCAGCTGGCTTTGCTGTCGCTCCTCGTAATCTTGTTGCGGTCATCCAGCTGCCGTGGGCGCCAACAACAATCCTGAGCGCCCGCGCCTGAAGTCGCTGGCCGGGTGCTCGTGAACCGAGCCCGCTTTTCTTCGGCAAGCTCAGGCGGTCTTGGCCCTGCGGCATCGCCCCCTGGCGCGGGGCAGCCTTCGGCTGCTGACGGTCGCCGGCCTGTCGGCCGGCGTCTTTCTATTGTGGCCTTCCCCCTGGCGCAGGGTGGGCAGCACTCCCTTCTAGGCCCGCCGCGGCGTCCCGCAACCCTTCGCTTGTCGCTTTCGGGTCCTCCACTCCGTTCCGGTCCTGCTGATGCAGTCCGCCTCCGACGGCGGGCCTTTCCGGTCGCTTTTGCCGCCCACCCCGCTTCCGGGGAGGGCGCGCGATTGTAGAGCGGAGGACATCACGATGCGTGCAAACAACAAACGTTGCGGCAGCCGACAGGCTGGCGCAGACAGCGGCGGGCGCACCGGCGCCAGCCTTTATCAGGAAATCACCGACCGCATCATTGCCGAACTGGAGCGCGGCACCGTGCCATGGGTCAAGCCGTGGGGCAGGGCAAGGACAGGCCTCGGCCTGCCGCGGAATGCGGCCACCCAGCGCCGATATTCCGGCATCAATATCCTGATCCTGTGGGGCGCGGTCATCGAGCGCGGTTTCCCCAGCCAGAACTGGCTCACCTTCCGGCAGGCGCTTTCGCTTGGCGGCAATGTCAGGAAGGGCGAGCACGGCACCACCATCGTTCACGCTGACCGCTTTGTTCCCAAGAACGAAAAGCAACGCGCCGACACCGATGGCGACGAACCGCAGGCGGTGCCCTTCCTGAAGCGCTTCACCGTCTTCAATGTCGCGCAGTGCGATAATCTGCCCGAACATCTTTACGCCGCCGGCGAGCCTCTGCCTGAGCGCGAGATGGTCCCGCAGGCCGAGGCGCTCATTCATGCAACCGGCGCTGATTTTCGCGTCGGCGGCGAGCGCGCCTTCTACATGCCCGGCAGCGACACCATACAGGTGCCGCCGCAGCCGGCTTTCTTCCACCAGATCGACTATTACCGGACCTGCTTTCACGAGCTTGGCCACTGGACCGGCCACCCGAGGCGACTCGCGCGCGACCTGTCCGGCTCCTTCGGGTCCAACACCTATGCGCGCGAGGAACTGGTCGCCGAAATCGCATCAGCCTTCATCTGCAGCAGTCTCGGCATCGAGCCGACCGTGCGCCATGCCGACTACATCGGCTCATGGCTGACGGTTTTGCGCGAGGACAACCGCGCCATCTTCCGCGCCGCAAGCCATGCCTCGAAAGCCGCCGATTTCCTGCTTGGCCGCAATGTCGATGTCGAAGGCGAGGCACATGCCGAAACCGCCTATGGGAGCGCGCAATCCTCACACGCGACCGCCTTGCGCCTCTGATGACGCAAAGCCGCGCGCAACCAACTCGACAGTTCTTTTGAGGTTGCCCTAACGCCGATGGCCGGCGTTGGCGTCGATCGTTCATCGGACCGAGGTTCGCAAAAAAAGAGGGCGGCATTGATGCCGCCCTCTCGTTGCGAAAGCTGCCAGAGCTGGATTAGAAATCCATGCCGCCCATGCCGCCCATGCCGCCGCCGCCCATGCCGCCAGGCATGCCGCCGCCAGCCGACTCCTTCTTCGGAGCCTCCGCGATCATGGCTTCGGTGGTGACCAGCAGG
>NZ_RZPL01000629.1:0-3416 GCF_004022805.1 Mesorhizobium sp. M7A.F.Ca.CA.002.04.1.1
CAACGACTTCGCTTCGATCGCGCTCGACGGCGAGCGGCAGGCCGGTGCGGTGCGCGTCCTCGACGAAAGCTCCAAGCGCCGCCGCGTCGGGCTGCTGTCGCAGGCCGAGGCCGACCAGGCGCAGCCGCTTTTGTCGCCACTCTACTACATCAGGCGGGCGCTGCAGCCCTTCGCCGATCTGGTCGAACCCTCCAGCGCCGACCTCGCCGACGCCATCCCGCAGATCCTCGACCAGAAGCCCGCGATGATTGTCATGGCCGATATCGGCACCATTCCCGGACAGGTCCGGCAGAGACTTGTCGATTGGGTCGACAATGGCGGCACGCTGGTGCGTTTCGCCGGTTCGCGGCTGGCCACGGCGGGCGATGACGACGATTTGCTGCCGGTCCGCCTGCGCACCGGCGAGCGTTCGCTCGGCGGCGCGCTGTCATGGACGTCGCCGCAGCCTGTCACCGAATTCCCCAAGGCCGGCCCGTTCGCCGATCTGGCGCCGCCGGCCGAGGTCACTGTCAGCAGACAGGTGCTGGCCGAGCCGACACCCGATATCGTCGAGCGCACCTGGGCGGCCCTTGCCGACGGCACGCCGCTGGTCACCGGATTGAAGAAAGGCAAGGGCACGCTGGTGCTGTTCCACGTCACCCCTGAAGCAACCTGGTCGAACCTGCCGATCTCCGGCAGCTTCGTCGAGATGCTGCGCCGCATCGTGCAGCTGTCGCGCAACCAGGGCGCGGCCATCGCCAATGCCGAAGCCGCCGCGGCGTCGCTGGCGCCCTATCGCATGATTGCAGCCGACGGCTCGCTGGTGCCGCCGACACCGGATGCACGGCCGCTTGTACCGGGCGCCGGCGCGCTGCCGGTGACTTTTGAAAACCCGCCCGGCCTCTATGGTTCCGAGACGGGTGTGTTTGCCCATAATCTGCTTGAAGCCGACAGCACGCTGGCCCCGCTGGCGCGCCCGCAAATCACTGTTCCCGTCACCTCGATCCAGTATGCCTTTGACGAATCGCGCAATTTGAAGGGCGCGCTGGTCGCGGCCGCCCTGGTGCTGATGCTGCTCGATACGCTGGCGGTATTCTGGATGGGCGGCCTGTTCTCACGCCGACCGCGCCGCGCCGGTGCCATGGCAACCACCGCCGCGGTCCTGATTGCGCTGGGTAGCTTGTTCGGTCATGCCGACCTTGCCCGCGCCGACGACGCCAAGCCGGGTGACGAAATTGCCATCGAGGCGATTTCGAAGACCCGCATCGCCTATGTGCTGACCGGTGTGCCGGGCGACGATTCGATCAGCCGTGCCGGGCTCGAGGGCCTGACCCGCTTCCTGGTCGAAAAGACGGCCCTTGAACCGGGCGCACCAGCCGGTGTCGACATTTCGAAGGACGAGCTGTCGTTCTATCCTTTGATCTACTGGCCGATCGATCCGGCCGCCCCGATGCCGAGCCAGGCCGCCATCGCCCGCATCGACGCCTATATGCAGCAGGGCGGCACGGTGCTGTTCGACACCCGCGACCAGTTCGCCAACGGCATCGGCGCCGATTCGACCAGCCCGGCGACGGAGCGGCTGCGCGACATCCTCGGCAACCTCAACGTGCCGCCGCTGGAGCCGGTGCCGTCCGACCACGTGCTGACCAAATCCTTCTTCATCCTGCCCGAATTCCCCGGCCGCTTCGCCGGCAGCCCACTGTGGGTCGAGGCGTCGCTCGACGCCAGCAATGCCGAGAACCGGCCGGTGCGCACCGGCGACGGCGTCTCGCCTATCATGATCACCGCCAATGATTTTGCCGGCGCCTGGGCGGTCGACGAGAATGGCGATCCGCTGCTGCCGACCGTACCGGCGGACCCGATGCAGCGCGTCTACGCGCTGCGCGCCGGCGTCAACATCATGATGTACATGCTGACCGGCAACTACAAATCCGACCAGGTGCACGTGCCCATACTGCTCGAACGGCTGGGGCAGTAAGATGAGTTTGTTTGGTTCCCTCCGGTCGCGGATAAACCCTCCCCAAAAAGAGGAGGGTAAGGGATGAACTGGTCGATTTCCTTCGAACCGCTGATCTCCTGGCCCCTGTTGGCCTTGGCGCTGGTGCCGCTGGCGCTGCTGGCGCTTGTCGGCCTGTGGTTTCGCCAGCGCGGCTCGGTCTTCCGCTTCATCGCCCTTTTGGCGCTCGCCGCCGCTTTGTTCAACCCGGTGTTCCTCAACGAGGAGCGCGAGCCGCTGAAAAGCGTTGTCGCCCTCGTCGTCGACCGCAGCCAGAGCCAGGATATCGGCGATCGCACCAAGCAGACCGACGAGGCGCTGGCCGGGCTGCAGCAGCGGCTTGGCCGCTTCAAGCAGTTCGACGTGCGCGTCGTCGAGGCCGGCAAATCCGAGGCCGCCGAAGAGCGCACCGAGACACGGCTGTTCGGCGCGCTTGAAGGCGCCTTCCGCGACGTGCCGCCGTCACGCATCGGCGGCGCGATCATGATCACCGATGGCGAGGTCCATGACGCGCCGCCGGGCGCGCCAGATTTCAACGCCCCGCTGCATGCGCTGATCACCGGCAACGACCACGAAAAGGACCGCCGCATCCGCTTCGAGAACGCGCCGCGCTTCGGCCTTGTTGGCAAGCCGCTCGACATGACCTACCGCGTCATCTCGACCGAAAACGAGACTGGCCCGGTCGATGTGCGCGTCTCGGTCAATGGCGAGCAGGTCGCCGTCGAGCACGCCACCGTTGGCCAGGCCATGCCGCTGCAGGTCACCATTCCGGGCGCCGGCCGCAACATCGTCGAACTCGCCATCGATCGCGAGCCAGGCGAACTGACCGACACCAACAACCGCGCCATCGCACTGATCGACGGCATTCGCGAGAACCTGCGTGTGCTGCTCGTCTCCGGCGAGCCGCATGCCGGCGAGCGCACCTGGCGCAACCTGCTGAAATCCGACGCCTCGGTCGATCTTGTCCATTTCACCATCCTGCGGCCGCCGGAAAAGCAGGACGGCACGCCGATCAACGAATTGTCGCTTATCGCCTTCCCGACCCGCGAACTGTTCGTCGAGAAGATCAAGGATTTCGACCTCATCATCTTCGACCGCTACCAGCACCGCGACGTGCTGCCGATCCTCTATTACGACTACATCTCCGAATATGTCGAAAAGGGCGGCGCGCTGCTGATCGCGGCCGGCCCCGAATATGCCGGCGAAAGCTCGATCGCGCGCACGCCGCTGATGGCCGCCCTGCCGGCGATGCCGACCGGCGAAGTTGTCGACAAGGCCTTCTATCCGCGCCTCACCGAACTCGGCCAGCGCCACCCGGTGACGCGTGGGCTCGATGGCTCGGCCACCGAGCCGCCGCACTGGAGCCGCTGGTTCCGCACCATAGGCGTGCAGAACCCGGAAGGCGAAGTGGTCATGAAGGGCGCCGACAACCGGCCGCTGC
>NZ_RZPL01000062.1:0-13909 GCF_004022805.1 Mesorhizobium sp. M7A.F.Ca.CA.002.04.1.1
CCTTGCCTTCAACGGTCCGGCCGGCACGCCGATGACGATTGCCGATCATGCCGGCCAGACGGTGCTGCTCAATCTGTGGGCGACATGGTGCGCCCCGTGCCGTGCCGAAATGCCGGCGCTCGATGCGCTGCAGAAGGAAAAGGGCAGCGACGCCTTTCAAGTGATCGCCGTCAATGTCGATGCCGGCGACGATGTGAAGCCGAAGAAGTTCCTCAGCGATACCGGCGTCGCGACGCTTGGCTATTACCGGGATTCGACGATGGCGCTGTTCAACGACCTCAAGAAGCGCGGCCTGGCGCTAGGCCTTCCTGTCACCATGCTGGTCGACGGCGAGGGCTGCCTGATCGCCCATATGAACGGCCCGGCCGAATGGTCGGGGCCGGACGCCAGGCGGCTGGTCGAGACGGCACTCAAGCCCGAGAGCCTCTAGTCTAGCGTGTGGCTAGCGCAGGTGCCGGTGCGAAGGCCAGAACGCTTCTGTCGCGCAAGGTAGCGGGTTTGCTGCCGACAGCGGGTGCGACGACACCGGTCAGCTCGCCGAATTCTTCGATGAGAGCTGGCCTGCCGATATAATAGCCCTGGCCGATCTCGCAGGCTTCGGCGTCCAGGAATTTCAGTTCGCCGAGCGTCTCGACCCCCTCCGCCAGAACCGGCAGGCCGAGACCACGTCCAAGTCCCAGGACGGCGCGCACGATCGCCGCGACCTGGCCGTTCTTGTCGACCGACTTGATGAAGGAGCCATCGATCTTGATCTTGTCGAAGGGGAAGGCGCGGAGGTTGGAGAGCGAGGAATAGCCGGTTCCAAAATCGTCCATGGCCACGCGCACGCCCAGCGCCTTGACCTGCCGCAAGGTGGCCAGCGCCCGCGGCATGTCCTTGACAAGCGCCGTCTCGGTGATCTCAAGCTCGAGCCTGCCGGGCGCCAGGCCGGAATTCAGCAATGTTTCGTGGACCTTGCGGCTGAAATTCGTGTTGTGGAGCTGCACCGCCGAAACGTTGACGGCCACTGTCAGCGGATTTTCCCAGCGGGCGGCTTCCTCGCAGGCAGCCGTCAGCACCCATTCGCCAATCTGGCCAATGGCGCCGCTGTCTTCGGCCACCGGGATGAATATGGCCGGCGACACGTCGCCGCGAGTCGGATGCCGCCAGCGGACCAACGCTTCGAAGCCGACCATCTTTCCGCTGCTGATCTCTTTCTGCGGCTGGTAGACGAGATAGAACTCCTGGCGTGCGACCGCCTGGCGCAGTTCGTGCTCCATGACGCGCTTGTCGCGGGCCTCGGCCCCCATCGATGCTTCGAAATAACGGTAAGTGTCCTTGCCTTCGGTCTTGGCCCGGTAGAGTGCCGTATCGGCGTGGCTTATCAGGCTGGCCTGGTTTTCGGCATCCGACGGATACAGCGCAATGCCGATGCTTGCCGACACAAGGCCGCCGCCGACCGAGAGCCGGTTTTCCTCGCGCATGGCGGTCAGCACCGCGTTGGCGATACGGCCCGCCTCCAACGGGTCGGCCAGGTTCGGCGCGATGATGGCGAACTCATCGCCGCCCAGCCGCGCCACCATCTGCCCTGGACGAAGGATACCGGTCGCGCACTGCGCAACCTTCTGCAGCATGGCGTCGCCTGCGCCGTGCCCATACAGGTCGTTGACCTCCTTGAACCGGTCGAGATCAAGCAGCAGAAGCGCAAGCTGGCCGCCTTTCCTGGTCCGGACCATCGCAGCGATTTCCGTCTCCAGCCGGCCGGAAAAGCTGCGGCGATTGGCCAGTCCGGTCAATGGATCGAAATGGGCAAGCCGCAGGATCTCCTGTTCCGCCTTCTTGCGCTCGCGAATGTCGCGGACCGCGACCACGTTGTGCGGTTTGCCACAGTAGTCGATGCTCCTGGCGATCAGCTCGACAGGAATGCTCGTGCCATCGCGACCGCTCAATTCGGCCTCCTGCGGCTGTTCGCCGAAGCCCGAGATATCGGATCCGAAGAGATCGCCAAGCTGCATTCCGTTCAGGGTCGCTGTTGCTTTGCCCGTCAGTGCCGCAATGCTGTCATTGGCACTGATGATGCGGTTGCCGTCGCAGACGATCAGCCCCTCCACGGCGGCATTGGCCAGGCCGTGCATGCGGTCGACCTCGAGCTTCTGGCGACGGAAGCGCAAATCGATCCACAGCGCCGATGCCGACAGAACCAGGATCACCAGTGTGGCGGCGGCGGCCGCGAAAGCCTGCGAGGTCGGCTCGATCGTGTATTCGGATATGACGATCGAGGGATCGGGGAAGATCGAGACGGCACCCATCCCGATGAAATGCAGGGTGCAGATCGCCAGCGTCAGCAGCACCGCGCCGCCGGATGTCGCCTTCAAGGAGGGGCGGCGCTGCACGACACGCAGCGCCAGCGCCGCGAGCGTTACGCCGGCCAGCAGGGAAACGGCGACAAGCAACAGGTTCCACTCGATACGGCCCTGAACCTCGAACGCCGCCATGCCGATGTAGTGCATGGCTGCGATACCGCCGCCCAGCACGGCGCCGCCGACGAGATGATAGTCGAACTCATCCCGCAAGGTGGCGATCCACATGCCGGCTGCCGTCAAAGTGACCGAAGCAGCGAGCGAAAGCACGGAGAGTGCCGGATCATAGGCACTGGGTATGCCCGGTGTGAATGCGAGCATGGCGATGAAGTGCGTTGCCCAGATGCCAAAGCCGGTCGAAGTGGCCGCGATCATCAGCCAGGCAAGCCGGTTCCGATCTGTGGAACGGCTTATGTGCTGAAGCAGGTTGACAGCAGAGAAGCAGGAAATTCCGCAGATCAACGCGGCGAGTGCGACCAGTCTCAGATCATGTTCGTTGACGATACAATTGTAGACCGTCAGCATTTATTTCACCTGAGCTTTGGAAATAAACAGGGCAGCAGGATTGAGTAGCGCGTTGCCGTTGAGGGATCGATAAAGTCGGCTGCAACCTTGGCGTGTCTCTTCGGGTTGCTGCGGCTGCAATCAGGGCTGACACGCCGAAAGCCAGCTTGACGGTCCCGACGGTGGTTCCTGGCGCGCTTGTCGTCGCGCTAAGCCGGCTAACCGCATCGCTTCCCATGCCTCCAAGCGGAGACGAGCGTTGCGTCAGGTAAAGGGTGAAGTTCGTCGATCTGCAACAAAACCGTTGTCTGATTGTCATGAGCGACACATATTGCCTTCGCGGGAGTGCCCCCTTTCGCCAATGACAAACGGGAGATGAAACATGAAGTCCTTCGGCTTCGCGGCCGGTGTTGCCGCTACCTTTATGACGCTTTCCTCAACCTCCGCTTTTGCCGTCACGCAGATCAGTTGGTGGCACGCCATGACTGGCGCCAATGCCGAAGTCGTCGACAAGATCTCCAAAGATTTCAATGCCAGCCAGAGCGACTATGAGCTCGTTCCGGTGTTCAAAGGCACGTATCCCGAGACGCTGAATGCCGGCATTGCCGCCTACCGCGCGGGCCAGGCGCCAGACATCATCCAGGTGTTCGACGTCGGCACCGGCGTGATGATGGCGGCCGAAGGTGCCATCAAGCCCGCAGCCGATGTGTTGACCAGCGCTGGAATGACCTTCGACAAGAGCCAGTATCTGCCAGGCATAGTCGGCTATTATTCGAAGCCGGACGGCACCATGCTCTCCTTCCCCTACAACTCCTCCTCGCCGATCCTTTATTACAACAAGGATATCTTCAAGAAGGCTGGTCTCGACGTCGATAGCCCACCCAAGACCTGGAATGAAGTGTGGGAAGACGCCAAGAAGATCAAGGCGAGCGGCGCGGCCGCCTGCGGCTACACCTCGACCTGGCTGACCTGGATACATCTGGAGAATTTCGCGGCCTGGAATGACGTGTCATGGGCCACCCAGCAGAACGGTCTGGCCGGCGGCGATGTCGAGCTCAAGATCAACGCGCCGATTTTCGTCAACCATTTCCAGGCGCTGGCGGACCTCGCCAAGGACGGCACCTTCAAATATGGCGGCCGCACCTCCGAAGCCAAGCAGATCTTCCTTGCGGGCGAATGCGGGATCATGACCGAATCGTCCGGCGGACTTGGCGATATCGTCAAGTCCGGCATGAATTACGGCATTGGCCAATTGCCGTATGACAGCGACGCCAAGGGTGCGCCGCAGAACACGACGCCGGGTGGCGCCAGCCTGTGGGTTTTCGCGGACAAATCCGATGAGGAATACAAGGGCGTCGCGGCCTTCTTCGCCTACCTGTCGAAGACCGAGGTGCAAGAATACCTGCACCAGAAGTCGGGTTATCTGCCGGTAACGCTGGCGGCTTATGAAGCGACCAAGAAGTCCGGTTTCTATGACAAGAATGTCGGCCGCGAGACCCCGATCCTGCAGATGACGGGTAAGACGCCGACCGACAATTCCAAGGGCGTACGTCTGCCGAATCTGCCGCAGGTGCGCGATATCCAGAACGAGGAGTTCGAGAAGATGCTCGCCGGCCAGCAGACCGCGCAGCAGGCGCTCGACAATGCGGTTACGCGTGGCAATGCCGCGATCAAGGAAGCGCTGGGGAATTAGAGCGAGCGCAGGTCCTTGCTCTACGGCGCACCCATCTGTCCCGCCGGGCATCTCCCCTCGTGAGGGGAGTTTTGCCGTGCCTTGCGATTTCGCCAATGGTCGATGATGCCCAGTCCGAAACGCTCATCAAAGCCATCTTGGCGGAGAGGGGTGCCGCATGGTGCCCCCCGCCTCATCACCTCGGAGTGGCTCCGTGACCCCTCGCGTCGTGTTCCCCAACAAGGTCCTTCCCTACCTGCTTGTGGCGCCGCAACTGGCCATCACGCTCGTTTTTTTCTACTGGCCGGCCGGTCAGGCGTTCTACCAATCCATGCTCAGGCAGGATCCGTTCGGGCTGAGGACCAAGTTCGTCTGGTTCGCCAATTTCAGGAAAGTGCTTGCCGATCCGGCCTACCTGAACTCGATCAAGGTCACGGTGGTGTTTTCCCTTGCGACCGCTATCGTCGCCATGTGCGTGGCGCTCCTGCTGGCGGTCATGGCAGAGAAGGTGGTGCGCGGCAAAGGTCTCTACCGCACGCTCTTGATCTGGCCCTACGCGGTGGCGCCGGCGATTGCCGGTATGCTGTGGCTATTCCTCTTCAACCCTTCGATCGGGTCGCTGGCCTACATGCTGAGGAGTTTCGGCATCGCCTGGGATCCACTGCTCAATGGCACCCACGCCATGATCCTGCTGGTGTCCGCCGCTGCCTGGAAGCAGATCAGCTACAATTTCCTGTTCTTCGTCGCCGGCCTGCAGGCGGTGCCGAAAGCCTTGATCGAGGCGGCGGCCATGGACGGCGCCGGCGAGACCAAGCGATTCTGGACCATCGTCTTCCCGCTGCTTGCGCCGACGACCTTCTTCCTGCTGGTCGTCAACACCGTCTATGCCCTGTTCGACACGTTCGGCATCGTCCATGCCGTCACCGGGGGCGGTCCGGGCAAGACGACTGAGACGCTGGTCTACAAGGTCTACAATGACGGCTTCGTCAATCTGATCCTCGGTGACTCGGCGGCGCAGTCGGTCATCCTGATGATCATCGTCATCTCGCTCACCGCCATCCAGTTCCGCTATGTGGAACGCAAAGTCCATTACGGCTGAGGGCGAGCGATGATCGGCCAGTCACCGCTCCGCACCGTCATCGCCCACGCCATGCTGATCCTCGGCATATTGATCGTCGCCTTCCCGATCTACTACACGTTCGTTGCCTCGACGCAGACGCTGCAAACGATCCTCAGGCCGCCATTGCCGCTCCTGCCCGGCGATCAGTTCTGGAACAATTACAGCGAGGCATTGTTCGGCGGTGTCGGCCGCATCGGCGGCGTCAGCGTCGGCAGGCTGCTGCTCAACACGACGATCATGGCGCTCGGCATCGCGGTGGGAAAGATATTCATCTCGATCCTGTCTGCCTATGCGATCGTGTTCTTCCGCTTTCCGCTGCGCATGACCTTCTTCTGGCTGATCTTCATCACCCTGATGCTCCCCGTCGAGGTGCGCATCCTGCCAACCTACAAGGTGATGGTCGATCTCGGCATGATCGACACTTATGCGGGCCTGATCATCCCGCTGATCGCCTCGGCCACCGCCACGCTGCTGTTCCGCCAGTTCTTCATGACGATTCCTGGCGAATTGGTTGAGGCGGCGCGGGTCGACGGTGCGGGGCCGTGGCGCTTCTTCTTCGATATCCTGTTGCCGCTGTCGCGGACAAATATCGCGGCGCTGTTCGTCATCCTCTTCATTTATGGCTGGACACAGTATCTGTGGCCGTTGCTCGTCACCAACAGCAGCAACATGAACACGATCGTCATCGCGCTCAGAAAGATGGTCTCCTTCGCCGATGCCGATACGCAATGGCACCTGGTCATGGTTACAGCGATGCTGGCCATCGTGCCGCCGATCCTGGTCGTGGTGCTGATGCAACGCTGGTTCGTTCGCGGCCTGGTCGATTCCGAAAAGTGAGAAGCTGATGGCGACCGTCGATCTGAAGGATGTGAAGAAGGTCTACCCCAGCGGTTTCGAGGCCGTGAAGGGCGTTTCAATCGCGGTTCCCGACAAGGAGCTTTGCGTGCTGGTCGGCCCGTCGGGTTGCGGCAAGTCCACGCTGCTCAGAATGATCGCCGGGCTTGAAACCATCTCCTCGGGAACAGTTGCGATCGACGGCAAGATCGTAAATTCAACCGGTCCGACCGAGCGTGACATCGCCATGGTGTTCCAGAACTACGCGCTCTATCCGCATATGAAAGTCTACGACAACATGGCCTATGGGCTGCGCAACCGCGGCACGCCGAAAGATGAGATCGACAGCCGGGTCCGCGCGACGGCGAAAATACTGGAACTTTCGGCGCTGCTCGACCGCCGCCCGCGCGAGCTTTCCGGCGGCCAGCGCCAGCGTGTCGCCATGGGTCGTGCCATTGTGCGCAATCCGAGGGTTTTCCTTTTCGACGAGCCGCTTTCCAATCTCGATGCCAAATTGCGTGGCCAGATGCGCGTCGAGATAAAGAACCTGCAGCGCTCGCTTGGCGTCACGTCGGTCTATGTCACACATGACCAGCTCGAGGCGATGACGTTGGCCGACATCCTCGTCGTCATGAATGCCGGACTGGTCGAACAAATGGGGGCGCCGCTCGACGTCTACGAAAGGCCGGCCTCGACCTTCGTCGCTTCCTTCATTGGCGCGCCGCCGATGAATCTCCTGCCCCTTTCGCAAGGGCCGGCTGGTCCGGCGCTGGCTGATGGCAAGACGATTGAATTTGCGCCTGCGAACGCCGTCACGCTCGGCTTCCGCCCCGAGGATGCCGACGTCACCTTCGGGTCCGAGGCACCGTCCGGCGCGCTCATCCTGCCGGCGCTGGTCGAGGCAGTCGAACCGGTAGGCGCCGAAAGTTTCCTTCACTGCGCTGCAGGTGGCAGCAGGATCGTCGTGCGGGTCGCGGGTCGCGCCACCGCCACGGTTGGCAACCAATTGCGCGTGGTTGCCAAGGCAGAAAAGCTGCACTGGTTCGATCAGGCCGGAAAGCGCGTCGGCTAATCAGAAAGATATGCCTACGCTCCACCCACGCGGCGTTCAGGCGAAGACATGCGCCTTTCCCGATACAGTCAGCCGGACGATCTCGCCGACCGCCGGCGCGTCCATGCCCGGTTTGCGCAGGACCAGCGGCGTGTTGCCGATCGCTGCCGCATCGGGCGGATCGGCATTGTTCAAGAGCCGCACCGCGACCGTGCACATCGAGCCGGCGAATTCGGATTCCGTCACCTCGCCGAACAGCATGTCCGAGGTGCCGGACATACCCTCGCGCGACGTTCTCTTCAGCGCGATCTGCTCCGGGCGAAGCATGATGCGGGCGATATCGCGGCTGTCATGGGTGTCGACCGCGATGCGGCCGAGCGGCGAGTTGGCGAAGCCATTTGATATCTTGGCCGGCAGGATGATGGCGTCGCCGAGGAATTCGGCGATCATCCTGTCCTTCGGCTTGAGATAGAGCTCGCGCGGCGTGCCGATTTGCGAGAACTTGCCGTCGCGCATCACCGCGACCTGGCTGGCGAAGGACAGCGCTTCGGCCTGGTCGTGCGTCACCAGGATGGTGGTGATGCCGGCGGCCTCCAGAAGTTCGGCCACCGCCTTGCGCATCGAGGCGCGCAGGCCGGTATCGAGCGCCGAGAACGGCTCGTCGAGAAGCATCAGCCTGGGCTTCATCGCCATGGCCCGGGCCAGCGCCACACGCTGCTGCTGGCCGCCGGAAAGCTCGTGCGGGCGGCGTTTGAGGATCGCCTTGTCGAGCCCGACGATATAGGCGAGCTCGACGATGCGCTCAGCGCGCTTGTCCTCGCCGCGGCCCATGCCGAAACCGATATTGTCGCCAATGGTCAGATGCGGAAACAGGGCACCATCCTGCGCCACCACACCGATGCCTCGGCGATATGCCGGCACCGCAGCGCCGCCGTTGGCCAATATGGCACCGTCGAGCGTGATGTGGCCCTGGTCCGGAGCCTCGAAGCCGGCAATCAGCCGCAGCAGGGTCGTCTTGCCGCAACCGGAAGGACCGACGATCGCCGTGCGGCTGCCGCTGGCGACGCTGAGGTCGACGCCGGCAAGGGCCGCCACCGGGCCGTATTGCTTGTGCAGGCCGCTGATTTCGAGAAAGCTCATCGTCCGGCCATCCGTTTCGACTGGACATAGAGCAGCCAGGTCAAGGGCAGCGACATCACCACCATGATGAAGGCGTAGGGTGCCGCCGAGGCATAATCAATCTCGCCACTGTAGGACCAGAAAGCCATCGCCAGCGTGCGGGTGCCGTTCGGTGCCAGCATCTGGGTGGCGGTCAGTTCGTTCATGATGCCGAGCGCCACCAGGGCCATGCCGGCCGCGGCACCCGGCGCCGACAGGCGGATCGTCGTCGACCACAGCGCCTGCAGCGGCGGCCGGCCGAGGCTGGAAGCGGCGCGTTCGAGTTCGACCGGCGCCTGCGCGATCGATGCCCGCAGGCTGACCAGCGCGCGCGGCAGGAACATCAGCGCATAGGCAACCAGGATGGTGAACAAGGTCTGGTAGAGCGGCAGCGCGATGCGTACGGTGATGGTGACCAGCGCCAGTGCGATGACGACCCCGGGCAGCGAGCCGACGATGTAGTTGCAGCCCTCCAGAAGACGCTGCAATGGCCCCGGCGCGCGGATCGAGATCCAGGCCATCGGCATGGCGGCGACGGTGGCGAGCAACGCGCCGGCGAGCGCCAGGAACAGCGTCTGGCCAAGCGCCAGGCCGATCTCGTCCAAGCGCCAGACAGCGGCGCCGCCGGCGGCAAGCCAGCCGCCAATGGTGACGAACGGCACGCCGAGCGCCAAAAGCGTGATGACGACAAGCAAGAGCAGGCTAGGCAGGGTGGCGCGTCCGAGGCTTGTGCGTTGCTGATGGCGCGCCGCGCCGGAGCCGACACGGGCATAGCGCTCCTCGCCGCGCACCAGCACTTCGAGGCCGAGCAGCACGAAGCAGCAGCTGACCAGCACGCCGGCCAGCATGTTGGCGGCCGGTCCATTGAAGGTCGACTGGAACTGGTCGACGATCGCCGTGGTGAAGGTGTCGAAGCGGATGAAGACATAGAGGCCGTACTCGGCCAGCAGATGCAGGCCGACCAGCAGCGAGCCGCCGCAGATGGCGAGCCGCAATTGCGGCAGCACGACCCGCCAGAACACGCGCCGGGGCCCCAGGCCGAGTGCGGCGGCGGCGTCTTCCAGGGCGGGATCGAGACGGCGCAACGCCGCCGACACCGGCAGATACAGGAACGGGAAATAGGCGATCACGGAAACCAGCACGCCGGCCCACAGGCCGTGCAGTCCCGGCACCATGGTGACCCAGGCATAGCTGTGCACAAAAGCCGGGATGGCGAGCGGCGCCACGCACAGCCAGGCCCAGAGCCGGGCGCCCGGCAGGTCGCTGCGCTCGGTCAACCAGGCCAGCGAAACCGACAGCACGATGGTGATCGGCACCGAGAGCGCGACCAGCAGGACAGTGTTGACCAGAAGCTCGCCGACACGCGGCCGGAAGACCAGTGCCGAGACTGTTTCCCAGCCGGTCTGCACCGCGATCCAGATGATGAAGGCAAGCGGCACCAGCGCCAGCAGCGCAACGAAGATGGCGGCGAGGACCAGCCAAAGCGGTGCGCGTCGCCGAGCCCTTCGGCCTGTGCCCGAAGGCAGGCCCGAATGCGCGAGATCGACCGCGGACTGCATCAGGTCAGACGCCGTGCCGTTGCCGTCCAGCGGCAGCAATTGAAAGACCGCGATCGCGGTCGGGAACACAGCGTGTCGTCATCGACGAATGCCATCTCGAAAAACAAAATCACTCCCGCGGAAGGCGAATTCCCGCGGGAGCGTGGTCGGGTGTCCTTTTAGGACGAATGGCAACTAAAGCAAGCCGGCTGCCGTCATCAGATCGGTGACCTTCTTGGAGTTCAGCGTCGTGGCATCGACCTTCGGCGCCTGCAGATCGGCGAGCGGCACCAGCTTCGGGTTGGAGTCCGCACCCTTGCCGACCGCGTACTCGAAGGAATCGCCGGTTTTCAGCACGTCCTGACCGCCTTTGCCTGTCAGCCATTTCAGGAACGCCTGGGCTTCCTTCGGATGCTTGCTCGAAGCCAGCACACCGCCGCCGGAGATCGAGACGAAGGCGCCCGGATCCTGGTTCTTGAAATAGTGCAGCGCGACATTCTTGCTGTTTTCGCCGGTCTTGGCCTGATCGCCGAAATAGTAATAGTGATAGATCACGCCGCCTTCGATCTCGCCGGCATTGACCGCCTTCATCACCGTGCTGTTGCCCTTGTAGGCGGTGAAATTGGTTTTCATCGCCTTCAGCCAGTCGGCGGTAGCGGCTTCACCTTTGAGCTGGAGCAGGGCGCTGACGATGGCCTGGAAATCGGCGCCCGAGGGGGAGGCGGCCCAACGGCCTTTCCAGCTCGGATCGGCGAGGTCCAGCATCGACTTGGGCAACTGGTCGGCAGTCAGCTTGGTCTTGTTATAGGCAAAGACCGTGCTGCGCGCGGCAACGCCGA
This sequence comes from Mesorhizobium sp. M7A.F.Ca.CA.002.04.1.1, assembly GCF_004022805.1. Lineage (NCBI taxonomy): Bacteria > Pseudomonadati > Pseudomonadota > Alphaproteobacteria > Hyphomicrobiales > Phyllobacteriaceae > Mesorhizobium > Mesorhizobium sp. M7A.F.Ca.CA.002.04.1.1. The sequence continues at coordinate 11,056 of NZ_RZPL01000062.1, forward strand.
CCCATTTGCCGCTGGCCGGCTGATAGTCCTGGGGAACCTGCGCCAGCGTGTCCGCGTCGACCGGCGCGAACAGGCCGGCGCTTTCGACCAGCGCCATGGCCGGTGAGTTTTCGGTCAGGAAGACGTCTGCGGGCGAAGCAGCGCCCTCGGCGACGATCTGGTTGGAGAAATCGCTGTCGCCGCCATTGCGCACGGTGACCTTGATGCCTGTTTCCTTGGTGAAGCCTTCGGCCCACGCCTTGGTCAGGCTTTCGTGCTGGGCGTTGTAGACAATGATGCCATCCTCTTCCGCCTTTGCCGGACCGGCGATGAGGCTGATTGCCAGCGCGGCGGCGCCGGCGAGGGTGGAAAGAGCGTATTTCATGGCATTGTCCTCGATTTCGGGGGTCCTGGGTCTGTCACGGCTGCACCTATCGATACATGACAGCTATAGTCAACATTGTTGATGTGCGTCAATCGGTCGCTGACGTGCAAAGGTCGGTGCCGAACGGACAATTCCGCGTGATGCTCACGGTTCGGCGGTGCCGCAAACTTTCGTGATTTGCCGACAGTTTGGCTTGGACATTATTTCGCCGGCCACGTAACAAATCAGCGCCGAGACGCGAAAATCGGGGAGTGAACTCTTGTGAGCGGCAAGGACGAGGCCGAACTTTCCCGGCTGATGCGGGCCGCGATCGCGGGAGATGAAAGGGCTTACGCCGACTTTCTGCACCGGATTGCCGCGCTGGTTCGCGGTTTTGCCAGGCGCAAGATCGTGCAGGGCGGGGTCGATCCCGAGGATGTCGTGCAGGAAACCTTGCTGGCCATTCATGTGAAACGGCATACCTGGCGTCAGGATGCGCCGGTGTTGCCGTGGGTCTATGCGATTGCCCGCTTCAAGCTGATCGATGCGTTCAGGCGGCGCGGACGGCGCATCGAGATCGACGTCGACGATATCGCCGAGACGTTCGCCGAGCCGGAAACCGAGACCGTCAGCGAGCGCGACATCAACCGTGCATTGGACGGTCTGTCGCCGGCTCAGCGCTCCGTGGTCTCGGCCGTGTCGGTGGAAGGGCGGTCCATCGGCGAGACGGCGGCAAAGTTCGGCATCAGTGAGACGGCGGTGCGGGTGTCGCTGCATCGCGGACTTGCCGCGATAGCCAAGCGATTCGGGCAGGGGCGGTTCGGGCGGGAATGACATGAGAACGGACGATCTCATCAAGGCGCTGGACGCCGATGCAACCAGCAAGGCGATGCCGCTGCAATCGGCCTGGTGGCTGGCCGCCGGTGCGGCAGCGGTGATCGCGGCCGTCGTTTTCCTGCTGACCATCGGCCCACGCCCGGATTTCATGGCGGCCGCGCACACGATGCGCTTCCTTTCCAAATTCGTTTTCACCATCGTGCTTGCCGTCAGCGCCTTCGCCCTGATCCGCGCCTTGTCGACACCGGGTGCGTCGACGGGCCGGGCGATGGTTGGGATGGCTGCGGCGCCAGTGCTGGTAGCCGTGGCGGTGGTTCTGGAGCTTTTCATGGTGCCGGAGGCGCTGTGGGGAACCAAAATGGTCGGCTCCAACATGATGATCTGCATGGCTTTCATCCCGCTGATCGGCCTCGGTCCGCTTGCCATCTTCCTGTGGATGCTGCGCTACGGGGCGCCGACACGGCCGGTGCTTGCCGGTGCGGTGGCAGGCCTGCTCGCCGGCGGGCTGGCGGCAACCTTCTATGCCGCCCACTGCTTCGACGATTCGCCGCTTTTCGTCGCCACCTGGTACACGATAGCCATTGCAGCGCTCGCATTGCTTGGCGCGCTCGGCGGACGGTTTTTCGTGCGCTGGTAGCGTTGCGCCACGCTCGCCCGCTCGCGCATACCGATCCTTAATCATGCCGGCAATTGTTTGCCGGTTAGCGATGGCACCGGAATGCCTGACGCAACCTTTCCTTAAAATCGATCCGCCAAGGTTGAGGCGAGAACATGCGTTTGCGCACGGGGGTGGCACGTATCGTGATGCGGCGAGGATTGACCAGCCGAGAATCTCTTGGGCGTGCAGGGCTGGCGTTGCTCGTCGCCGGCCTGGGCGTGCTGGCGGCCTCGATCCTGCTGTCGCGCCTGGACCTGGGCACCGAAGCCTTGAAACTCTGCCTGCAGATCGCGATGGCAGTGGCGGCGGGCGCGCTGTTCCTCGCCGCCCTGTCCACCCGCAGGATCAGCATGGATCGCCAACAGATCGCCGAGAGCGAGCTGCGCTTCCGCCGCGCCATGGAGGATTCAGCGATCGGTATCGTCGTTGTCGGTCTCGATGGGCGCATCCGCCAGACCAATCCGGCCTTCGCGGCCATGCTTGGCTACACAAGCGAAGAGATCGAGACGCTGACTTTCTTCCAGATCACGCATCCCGACGACCAGCAGATCGGGCGGGAGACGATGGACGATCTGAAGGCGGGCACGGTCAATTCCTTCCATTTCGAGAAGCGCTATCTCCGCAAGGACGGAACGCCCGTCTGGGCCCATCTTGCCGGTTCGGTCATTCGCGATGAGACCAGCGGCCGCCCGCTCTATCTCGTCTCGCAAATCGAGAACATCGACGCTCGCAAGCAGGCCGAGGCGCGCATTGCCGAAGCGGAAACGCGTTGGAATTTCGCGCTCGCCGGCGCCGGCCAGGGCGTCTGGGACCTCGACATGCGCAAGGGCGGCACGACCTATTCCTCGACCTGGGTCAAGATGCTGGGCTATGCGGATGGCGAGCTCGATGGCGACACCGACCGCTGGCTGACGATGATCCATCCTGATGATCGCGAGACTGTCGCCGAAGCGGATCGCGCTCATCTCGAGGGCAAGACACCGTTCTTTGAGGCCGAGTTCAGGATGCGCCACAAG
>NZ_RZPL01000630.1:0-3415 GCF_004022805.1 Mesorhizobium sp. M7A.F.Ca.CA.002.04.1.1
GACAAGTACGGCGTCGACGATCCGATCCCTTCCACCTATTTCGGCCAGATCGGCTATCCGCTCCTGCGCCGCAGGAAGCTGCCGAACCGGGCGGTGCCGAACGCCGAAGCCTGACGGCTGGCCCGGCGTTGCGGTATCCACACCGGTCCCCTTTCGAGCCGCAGGACGCCGAACCACCGGAAGGCTTTTCGCCTCGAATCGGCTAAACCTTGCGCCATGAACGAGACCTCACTCTATGCGCCGGTGAAGCGGTTCCTCGAAAGCCTCGACTTTGTCGTCAAAGGCGAGATCGACGGCTGCGATGTTGTTGCGTTGCGCGAGGGGGAGCCGCCGGTTGTCGTCATCTGCGAGTTGAAGCTGCAGTTCAATCTCGAACTGGTGCTGCAAGGTGTCGATCGTGCGGCGGCCTGTGACGAGGTGTGGCTGGCCGCGCGCATGTCGGCTCGCGGCAAGGGACGCGAAAGCGATGCCAGGTTCCGCAATCTCTGCCGCCGGCTTGGCTTCGGCTTGCTTGGCGTGACCGCGACGGACCGGGTCGAGGTGCTTCTCAGCCCGATCGCGCTGGCGCCGCGCAAAAATGCCCGCCGGCGCTCCCGCCTGGTCGATGAGCACCAGCGCCGTCGCGGCGATCCCGTTGCCGGAGGAGGATCGCGCAATCCGATCATGACCGCCTATCGCCAAAGCGCCCTCGCCTGCGCTGCCGCCATGGTGGATGGCCCCAGGCGGCCGCGAGATCTGAAGGCGGTGACGCCGATCGCGCCCAAGATCCTGCAGCACAATGTCTATGGCTGGTTCGCGCGCGTCGACCGCGGCCTCTACGATCTTACCGATGCCGGCCGTGCCTCTTTGATCCGTTGGCCGCAGGCATCGCACGACGAATCCCGACACGCAATTTTGAACGCAGCAGCCATATGATTGAAGATTCCCGCAGCGTCCGAGGCGGTCCGCTCGGTTGATTTCTCCGACAAAATATGTTGCTTGTCCCGCCCATGAAGAAGCTCTGCATGACCGCCTTGGCGTCAGTGACACTGAGTTTTCCAGCCAGCGCAATGGACAATGCATTGCGCGCCGGACTGATGAAACTCGATCCCCAAACTCGCCTTGAACAGCGTTGCGACGCCGAAGTGCTCGACCGCATCACCCATGACGATCGCAAGTTCAAAGCCGATCGCGTCGTCGCCTACGCCTTTGCCACGCCCGAGATGGGCGCCGATGCAATCAAGAGCCCGGGTGCTGCGTTTCGCAGCAAGGGGCAGTGGTACAGGCTGAAATTCAAGTGCCAGACCGGGCCGGACCATATGGAAGTCTTGCAACTCCGCTACCGGATCGGCGACGAGATTCCGGAAGCCGACTGGGCAAAGTATAATCTCTACGATTGATTGGCGATCGGCCATGGTTTTGCCTGGCTGTCGGCGAGTGCCGCGAGCATTGGATCTGGCTTGACGTAGCGATGCTTCGGTGATGGCGCCACGCGTGATCCCTTGACGCCAAGGGACCACCAAGTTAGGGCCTCTGGGTAATCGACGAACACTCGGCAAAATCAGCAAGGGCTTCCGGTCGATGGACATTTTTTTCAGCGCTGCCAGCCTGACCGCCCTGCTCCAGGTCATCGCCCTCGACCTCGTGCTGGCCGGCGACAATGCGATCGTCATCGGCCTTGCCGCTGCCGGCCTGCCGGCTGACCAACGCAAGAAGGCGATCCTCATCGGCGTGATTGCGGCAACGGTGCTGCGCATCGGTTTTGCCGCAATTACCGTCAAGCTGCTGGCGATCGTCGGCCTGCTGCTGGCCGGCGGCATCCTGCTGCTGTGGGTCTGCTGGAAAATGTACCGCGAGCTGCGCACGTCACATGCCGATGAGCTGGAAGCGACCGAGGCGCTGTCGAATTCGGACCTCAACAGTGACCAAGCAGTCGCCGGCAAGTCGAAGCGCAAGACCCTTGGCCAGGCTGCCTTGCAGATTGTCGTCGCCGATGTGTCGATGTCGCTCGACAACGTGCTGGCGGTGGCTGGAGCGGCGCGTGATCATTTTCCGGTGCTGGTCATCGGCCTTGTGCTGTCGATCGCGCTCATGGGGCTGGCTGCGACCTTCATTGCCAAGCTGCTGCATCGCCACCGCTGGATCGCCTATGTCGGCCTGCTGATCATACTCTATGTCGCGCTGGACATGGTCTATCGCGGCGCGGTGGAGGTCTGGCCACATGTGAACAACGTGGTCGGCTGAAGCTGGCGGACATCCGCGTCTTCACTCCGTCGAAGCAAGACCGCCGTGCGTTTTGCCGCATCGCGGGCCTGCCCATACCAATGCCGCAATAAGTGTGGTACTGCGCCGGCAATCCTGAAAAGCCCGGAAACCCTCTATGTCCGCTCCCCGCGTGAGTTTTGTCAGTCTTGGATGCCCGAAGGCCCTCGTGGATTCGGAGCGCATCATCACGCGCCTGCGCGCCGAAGGTTACGAAATCGCGCGCAAGCATGACGGCGCCGACCTCGTCGTCGTCAACACCTGCGGTTTTCTCGATTCCGCCCGCGACGAGTCGCTCAACGCCATCGGTTCCGCGCTTTCGGAAAACGGCCGAGTGATCGTCACCGGTTGCCTGGGCGCCGAGCCGGACGTCATTCGCGAAAAGCACCCCAATGTGCTGGCGATCACCGGGCCGCAGGCCTATGAGAGCGTGATGGCCGCGGTGCATGAGGCCGCACCGCCGTCGCACGATCCCTATATCGATCTCCTGCCGCCGCAGGGTGTCAAGCTGACGCCGCGTCACTACGCCTATCTCAAGATTTCCGAAGGCTGCAACAACCGCTGCACCTTCTGCATCATTCCCGCACTGCGTGGCGACCTCGTCTCGCGGCCGGCGGCCGATGTGCTGCGTGAGGCTGAGAAACTGGCCAAGGCTGGCGTCAAGGAACTTCTGGTCATCTCGCAGGACACCAGCGCCTACGGCATCGACATCAAATACCAGACGTCGATGTTCGGCGACCGTGAAGTGCGCGCAAAATTCCTCGATCTTTCGGAGGAACTGGGCAAGCTCGGCATCTGGGTGCGCATGCACTATGTCTACCCCTACCCGCATGTCGCCGACGTCATCCCGCTGATGGCGGAGGGCAAGATCCTCCCTTACCTGGATATCCCGTTCCAGCATGCCTCGCCGCAGGTGCTGAAAAACATGCGCCGGCCCGCGCATGGCGAAAAGACGCTCGAGCGCATTCGCGGCTGGCGCGAGGTCTGTCCGGATCTGGCCATCCGCTCGACCTTCATCGTCGGCTTCCCCGGCGAGACGGATGACGATTTCGAGATGCTGCTCGACTGGCTCGATGAAGCCAAGATCGACCGCGCCGGCTGCTTCAAATACGAGCCGGTCCGCGGCGCCCGCTCCAACGATCTCGGTCTCGAACAGGTCCCGCAGGAAATCAAG
>NZ_RZPL01000631.1:0-3414 GCF_004022805.1 Mesorhizobium sp. M7A.F.Ca.CA.002.04.1.1
TCGCTATACGGGGAGAAGGTGCCGGCAGGCGGATGAGGAGCGGCGCCGGCCTCTGAAGACGGCTGAAGAGGGGACGGCGCCGGTGTGGGCACCTCGATCGGCGCTGGTGTTTCTGCCGGAACCTCGGCCGGCGTCGGCACTTCGACTGGTGCCGGCTCCGGCCGCTTTTCCGGGCGTGACGGGACGATCTCCGGTTCGGCCGGCGCCGGCGCTGGGACTTCTTGCGGCTGCCGTTCGGGCGTGGGTTCGGGAGTCGCAGGGGTGAGCGGAACTTCCTCGGGCGCCGGCGGCTCTGGAGTCTCTGGCGCGGGCGCCGGTTCTTCTTTCGGCGCGGGCTCCGGCAGAGGTTCCGGCTCGGAGGGAACAGTCGGCTCCGGTGCTGGCGGGATGGTCGGCTCCGGCGCGGGCACCGGTTCCTCGACAGGCGCCGGTTCCGGCGCAGGAATTACCTCCGGCTCGACCGTCGGCGTCGTTTCTGCCTCGGGCCGCGGCTCATCGCGCTTCAAGAACTCCGGGACGACCTGTTCGGCCGCCGGCTTCAGCGCATCGAGTGCTTCCCATTTGATCGGCGGTAGCGGGGCGGTCTCGTCGATCCGTTCCTCGACCACCTCTTTCTTGCCGAACGAAAATATCTTCTTGAAAAAACCAGCCATGCTTTGCGTTTCTCAGGCGGCGCGGGCGGCAAGCGGCGCCGCGATCAGCCTGGTACCATCGTGGCCCGATATATCGGCCTCGACGATCTCACCCGGTGCGCCCGTGCCGAGTGCGGCAAGCGTAAAACCCTCGGTGCGGCCAAGGCCGTCTCGCTCGATCAGGATCGACTGACGCGTACCGGTGAGCAACGACAGATGCCTGACATAGGCAACTTCACCGGCGGCGCGCAGCCGGGCGGCGCGCTGCTTGACCACCTCGCGGCGGAGCTGCGGCATGCGCGCGGCAGGCGTGCCTTCGCGTGGGCTGAAGGGGAAGACGTGGAGATGGGTCAGGCCACACTCCTCGACAATTTTCTCCGAGTTCTCGAACATTTCGTCGGTCTCGGTCGGGAAGCCGGCGATGATGTCGGCGCCAAAGACGATACCGGGGCGCAGCTTGCGCACATCCTCGCAGAAGCGGATCGACTGATCGCGCAGATGCCTTCGCTTCATCCGCTTCAGGATCATGTCGTCGCCCGACTGCAGCGACAGATGCAGATGCGGCATCAACCGGGGCTCGGTGGCGATGGCGTCGAGCAAATCGTCGTCGGCCTCGATCGAATCGATCGACGACAGCCGCAGGCGCTTCACATCGGGCACCTGTTTCAGGATGGTCTTCACCAGTTTGCCGAGCTTCGGCGCGCCCGGCAGGTCGGCGCCGAATGAAGTCATGTCGACGCCGGTCAGAACGATCTCGGCATAGCCGTTGCCGGCGAGCCGCTTGACCTGCTCGACCACGGCGCCCATCGGCACCGAGCGCGAATTGCCGCGGCCGTAGGGAATGATGCAGAAGGTGCAGCGGTGGTCGCAGCCGTTCTGCACCTGGACGAAGGCGCGTGCGCGGCCCTCGATGGCGTCGACCATGTGACCTGCGGTCTCGCGTACGGAAAAAATGTCGTTGACGCGCGCCTTCTCGGTGTCGTTGACGCCGAAATCCGGCAGCGCGCGGTAGGAATTCGCGTTCAGCTTCTCTTCATTGCCAAGCACGAGATCGACCTCGTCCATGGCGGCGAATTTTTCAGGCTCGGTCTGCGCGGCGCAGCCGGTGACGATGATGCGCGCCTGCGGGTTGTCGCGGCGCGCCTTGCGGATCGCCTGCTTGGCCTGGCGCACTGCTTCGCCTGTCACGGCGCAGGTGTTGAAGATCACGGCGCCACCTTCCAACGCGCCGAGGCCCGCACTTTCAGCCTCGCGCCGCATCACCTGCGATTCATAGGTGTTGAGCCGGCAGCCGAAGGTGACGACATCGATCCCCGGGGACACCGGGCTCTTGGGCAGAGCGGACATCAGGCCGCGCTTTCAGTGTCGCGGGCCCATGTCCCGATCGACGGGTCGAAGTTGCCGGAAAATTCCCATTCGGCGGCGCCGGTCAGGACCACGTGGTCATCGTCGCGCCATTCGACATGCAGCGTGCCGCCGCCTGGCGTCAACAGACTGACGCTGCGGCCGGTCCGGTTGGTGCGGGCCGCGGCCACCACGGCCGCGCAGGAGGCCGAGCCGCAGGCCTTGGTCAGGCCTGCGCCGCGTTCCCAGGTGCGGATGATCATGGTTTCGGGCGAAGTAACCTGAGCGATGGTTATGTTGGCGCGCTCGGGGAACATCGGGTGGTTCTCGAGCAGCGGACCGAAGCGGTCGAGCTCGTAGGACCAGACGTCGTTGTCGACCCAGAAGATCGCGTGCGGGTTGCCCATCGAAACGACCGAGGGTGAATGCAGCACGGGGGCGTCGATCGGGCCGATCTGCAGCTCGATCATGCGGGTGTCGCGGAATTCCTCGGCCAGCGGGATATCCTGCCAGCCGAAGCGCGGCGTGCCCATGTCGACCGAGATCGAACCGTCGGCGTGTTCGCGCGCATTGAGGATGCCCGCCACGGTCTCGAAGGTGAAGATCTTCTGGCCGGTCTCGGCGGCGAGCGCCTGGACGACGCAGCGCATGCCATTGCCGCAGGCCTGCGCACCGGTTCCATCGGAATTCAGGATGTCGATGAAAAAGGCGGTGCCAGACGTCCTGGCGTCATGGATCGCCATGATCTGGTCGAAGCTGGTCGCGGCATCGGCGTTCAGCGCAACCGCCGCCGCCGCCGTCACCCGATCGGCACGGCCACGCATATCGGCAACGATGATCTCGTTGCCGATGCCGTTCATCTTGGCGAAAGGGGCAGTGCTGGCCATTGCTCCGAAAAATTCCGTGTCCGTTTGGCGCTATATGGCGGAAACGGGCAGGAATTACCAGTGCGCAGCCGCTTGGTCTCGGCGAAAGCGCCGGACTTACGTGACGGCGAAAATGCCCAGCACCACCAGCAGGAAGATGATCAGAACGATGCCGATAAGGATACGCGCACCGGTGGCCGCGGCACCTGCCAGTGCCGGCATGCCGAGCAAGCTCGCCGCCGCGGCGACGATCAGGAGAATGATAATCCATTTGAGCATGACAATGCCTCGCAAACCGGCAGATATTTCAACCACATGAAAACGCGGTTGCAGCGCTGGGGTTCCGTCGAACCGATGCCTTGATCGTCAAGCGCCTCGGTCAATTTGCGCGCCGGCTCGTCGATCAGCTCGTCGGTGAGCTGGAAGGTGCCCCAGTGACAGCCGGCGGCATGGGCGGCGTTGCACAGCGTCATGCCTTGCACGGCTTCCCAGGATTCTGGTGCTGCGGCGCCATGAACCAGCGCGGCTCATAGGCGCCGATCGGCAGGATGGCGAAGCGGAAACCGCCATGT
>NZ_RZPL01000632.1:0-3408 GCF_004022805.1 Mesorhizobium sp. M7A.F.Ca.CA.002.04.1.1
GGCACCTTTTCCACGGTTTCGGCGGCGCTGTGAAATTGTCCCAGGCCGAAGGCAGCACCTTCTGCGGCGCGCCGTCATATTGCGCCTTGAGTTCGGTCGGCAGCCCGCCGATGACGCCTTGCACATCCTGCGCAAAGGCGGTCGTTGCAAGCGAGGCAAGCGCGGTTGCGGCCAGCAGGCCGCGGATCATTCCTGTCATCTCGTTCTCCTCCGTTCGGTTTGGTTCAGGCTCCTCCACCGGCAGCGCCGGACACCTGCACCGGGGAACTCTCCCGAAACAGGCGATTGAGATCGGCAACAACCTGTCGGGCTTGATGCCGGGAGGTCATGCCGGAAAGGATGCGTTCGGATGCTGCTTGCTGGAAAGTCATGTAGCCGTCGTGGCGCGGCCGCACCCATGCACCCTCCAGCGTCGCGCGCGTATCCCGATAGAAGTCGCCGGTCGCTTCATTGACAGCCTGGTCCTCCCAGGCCGCTGCATGGCCGGGCTGGCCGCCGGCGGCGGCATAGGCGCCACGCTGGACATCGCCGCTCGCGACCCAATAGGCGAAGTCGATCGCGGCATCCCTGGCTTTGGAAAAGGCTGATACGGCTATGCCGGTGCCGCCAAGCGCCGAACCGACCGGGCCGCCGGAACCGATGACCGGAACATCGGCAAAGGCCAGCCGGTTCGCCCGAAAGCCAGCCGTCGCATAGGAAACGTAACCATAGATCAGTGGCGCGCAGACGAACCTGGAACCGGCCTCCGCCATACGTTCGGAGACGGCAATCGGGTCCATCTCGAAACACGCGGGATCGACCAGCGCTGCGATCTCGCGCATTGCCTCGAAGACTTGGCTACCGATCTCCACATCGATCAGATCGTCGGATGGATCGGTCGTGCAGGCATGCCCGAGATTCCCGGCAAGCGTGTAGAACACCATCAACACGTGAGGCGGCCGCAGCGGCAGCAGCACGCGGCCTTGCCGGGCGAGATCGAGCACCTCGCTCCAGCGCGCCGGTGGCGCACCGATCGCATCCGGACGCCATGCCTGGACCTGCGTTGCCGCATCGATCGGGAAAGCCCATTGCCGTCCTTGCCAGTTGTAGCTCGGATAGGACTGGCCGATGCTGCCCGAGGCAAGGGCCGTGCGTTCCGCCTCGCGTCCGGCGACATCCAGCGGCTCCAGGCAGCCTTCGGCCGTGATCTGGCCGACATGCGGATGGTCGATGACGATGAGGTCATAGGCGCGCGCCAGTTCTTCGACCGGGAAGGATTCGAAGTCCTGCAGCGAGCGCTTGTCCCATTCGATGGCAATACCGGTCTTCTGCTGCCACAGCGCCGAGCAGGCGACCATCGGATCATAGCCACGCGGATGGCTCCAGGTCATGCCTTTGAGCTTGGGCGAACTCACAGGCCGAACTCCGCGCGGATGGCGGCACTGTGCTCGCCGATGCGGGGCGCCGCCCGATCGGCCTTGGCTCTTATGCCATCGACCCGGAGCGGCGAACTGGTGGTGAGGATCGAGACATCGTCCTCGCGCGTCACAGTCTGCAGCATGCCGAGGGAATGGAACCCTTCGCTCGCCAGCATCTCCGGCCAGGTCAGCACTTTGGCGCACCAGATGTCGGCCGGCTCGAGGATATCAAGCCACTCGTCGATCGTCTTGGTGGCGATCCGCTGTGCGATGATCGCCTTGATGTCGTCACGCGCGGTGAACCACGACGCAGGCTTGTCGCGATAGGGTGCGAGTTCGCTGAGCGACAGGAGATCGGCCAGCTTGGGAATCGGCGTCATGGCGATGGCGAGGTATCCGTCCTTGGCCGGGTAAACACCGTAAGGCGCCGACAGATAGGCATGCGCGCTGCGGAAGCTGGAGCGCCTGGGCAGCCGGCGGCCGTCATTGAGATGCGTCGTCAGCACCTCGAACTGGAAATCGACCAGCGCTTCCAGGAGACTGGTTTCGATATGGCTGCCCTGGCCGGTGATGCCGCGCCGCACGAGTGCGGCCAGAATGCCCTGCGCGCAGGCGGCACCGGCCAGCATGTCGCCGATGGCAAGACCGAACGGCACCGGCCCTTGGTCCTCATCGCCGTTCAGCCACATCACGCCGGAGCGCGCCTGCGCCAGCAGGTCTTGGCCGGGTCTCTTGACCCATGGTCCGTCTTCGCCATAGCCGCTGATCGAGGCATAGACCAGCCGCGGATTGATCTTGCGGACCGCCTCATAGTCCAAGCCGAGCCGCTCGATGACGCCCGGCCGGAAATTCTGGATCAGCACATCGGCCTTGGCCAGAAGGCCGCGCAACGCCTCGAGATCGGTCTCGTTCTTGAGGTCGATGGCAAGACTTTCCTTGGCCCGGTTGATGGCATGGAAGATGGTGGAATCGCCGCCGATCTCGGTGTCGCTGAGATAGAGCCGGCGCGACAGGTCGCCGCCATCCGGACGCTCGATCTTGATGACGCGGGCGCCGAGATCGAGCAGCCTGAGTGAGCAATAGGGCCCGGACAGGAACTGGCTCATGTCGACGACGACGAGACCGGCGAGCGGCAATTCGGCTGCTGCCGGCATGCTATTTCTCCGTCTTGCCGACGAAGTCGGCCGGGTTGCGGTACTTCACCGTCTGCAGATGCTCGCAATAGAGAACCAACTCGCCTTCGCCCTTGAACACCTCATAGCTGGCGCGGATCAGCCCCATTTCCTTGTAGCGGGGCTTCTTGTCGAGGTTGGAGCGGATCGAATAGATCGTGTCGCCAATGAAGACGGGTTTTATGAAGCGGAGCTTGTCGTAGCCATAGGAGAAGGCATTGACGCAGTTGGTGGCGACCAGCCCCAGGCCAGCCGAAAAGACAAAGGCGCCGGCGATCAGCCGCTTGCCGAAAATGCCTTCGTTCTCGGCAAACATCTGGTCCTGCACATAGGGGTGGATGTCGAGCACCAGCGTGTTGAACAAATGGCTGTCGCCTTCGGCCATTGTGCGCCGCAACGAGCGGATCTTCTGGCCGACGGGCCAGTCCTCGTAGAACCAGTTTTCGGCATTCCACACCGGCAGCGCGGCGTGATCTCCGGGCATGTTCTTGGGATGCGTCGAGGCGACGCCGACGGTAGGTGCGAAATCGTTCATGGTCGGCACCGCCAGACCTGCATGGGGCACGTCACAGCTGTCGGAAAACGCATCAAGGCGTCGAAATACAAGACGTCTCCTCCCGTCAATCTTCTTTTGTAAATAGTATTTTCACATATGGGGTTGCGTTGCAAGCGTGAACAGGGGAAATTTTGGCTGCTCCCGCGCGCCAAAGCGCAGGCGGGTAGGGGAGGAAATCATGCGCGAGAATTGTCTGGTCTTTGTCGGCAGCCTGAACCGCGAGGCGCCGTATTTTCAGGGCGCTCGGGGCGTCGGCCTCAGCGTCTACAGCTTTGACGAGACG
>NZ_RZPL01000633.1:0-3406 GCF_004022805.1 Mesorhizobium sp. M7A.F.Ca.CA.002.04.1.1
CTGGTCGAGAAGCGCTGCCTTCAGCGGTGATCTCCGCCCCTTCATCAATGAGGAAAGCAGCGCACCGTCCAATGTGTTGCCCGTAGGCTCGACGCCAAGTCCAGCCAGCATCGGATGAACGTCCGGCAGTCCTTCCGCAAACAACATGAAGCCGAAGCGGCGCGGATCATTGAAGATCACGCGCGATCGGGTACCGGCCGGAGACACGACATGGAAGACGACGTGGTCGTGATTGGAGCTCTTCGAGCGGTCGTGCCGGAAGATGCCGGGCATGTCGCTGCCATCGGCCGTCTCGATGCGGAATGAGCCCGACATGCCGAGATGGCAGATCAGCGCGGGGCCGCCTTCCAGGTCCATCGTCAGATACTTGGCCCGGCGGCCGAGTGCCGTGATCGTCTTGCCGGCCAGTCGCTGCGCGAATTTCTCGGGAAATGGAAAGCGCAGATCCGGTCGGCGCGCCTCGACGCGGGCGATGGTGGCGCCTTCCAGAACCAGCTGAAGTCCGCGCCGGACGGTTTCGACCTCCGGTAACTCAGGCATGACCGCCGATCGCCGCATAGAAAGAAGTGCCGTAGCGTCCGGGCGCCAGCCCGAGATGCTCGGCCACGGTTTCGCCGATGTCGGCGAATGTCGTTCTCAGTCCGATGTCGCCGCCCTTGAGACCCGGTCCAGTGCCGATCACCGGAACGCGCTCGCGCGTGTGATCGGTCCCGGCCCAGGTAGGGTCGTTGCCGTGGTCGGCCGTCAGGATGAGAAGATCGCCCTGCCGCAGCCTCGCAAATGCCTCCGGCAGCCGCAGGTCGAAGGCCTCGAGCGCTGCAGCATAGCCCGCGACATCGCGGCGGTGACCGAATTCGGTGTCGAAGTCGACGAAATTGGCGAAGACGAGGTCACCGTCGCCGGCATCATCCATCGCACCCAGCGCTTCGTCGAACATAGCCATGTTGCCTGCCGCCTTGCGCACTTGCGAAATTCCGCGATGGGCGAAGATGTCGCCGATCTTGCCGACGGCGATGACACGGCTGCCACGCGCCGTCAGCCGGTCGAGCAGGGTCGGTTCCGGCGGGGGCACGGCGTAGTCATGACGGTTGTATGTCCGCTCGAAAGTGGCGGTGGTTTCGCCGACGAACGGCCGCGCGATCACCCGTCCGATCCTGAGCGGGTCAACCAGCCTGCGCACCACCTGGCAGAATTCATAAAGCCGATCGAGGCCGAAATGGACTTCATGCGCGGCGATTTGCAGGACCGAGTCGACCGACGTGTAGCAGATCGGCTTGCCGGTCCGGATGTGTTCCTCGCCAAAGCGCTCGATGATTTCGGTGCCCGGCGCATGGCAATTGCCGAGAATGCCCGGCACCTTGCCTTCGCGGATCATCGCCTCGGTCAGTTCGGCCGGAAAGGCGGGAACCGTATCCGGGAAATAGCCCCAGTCGAGGCGCACCGGCAGGCCGGCGATCTCCCAATGGCCCGACGGCGTGTCCTTGCCGCTCGAAACCTCCTGTGCGGCGCCGTGAAAGGCAGTTGGGAGCAGATCCGTCCCGCTGCTGGCAAAGCCCAGCCCCGTTGCGGTTTCGGCAGCCTTGCCAAGCCCGAGCGAGGCCATCTGGGGGACAAACAGCGGTCCACTGCGAAGCCCTTCGCGATCCGCGCGGCCCTCTGCACAGGCTTCTGCGATGTGCGCGAATGTGTTGGCGCCGGCGTCGCCGTAGCGGTCGGCGTCGGCCGCTCCACCGATGCCGAAGGAGTCCAGAACGAAGAGGAAAGCGCGTGCCATCGAGTTGTTGCCAGTTTGACCGACCAGACATAGGGTTCCGCGACTTCATTGGCAATTCGGAAACCAAACGGCAACGGCTTGGCGTGATAGTCTGGTGCATGTCGCCCAAAAGTGCGCAGCGGTTTTGGGATAACGACATGCACAAACAGAGATGCATGTCGCCCAAAAGTGCGCAGCGGTTTTGGGATAACGACATGCACAAACAGAGATGCATGTCGCCCAACGGTGCGCAGCGGTTTTGGGCTGCGATATGCACAAATGCTCCGGGCATGGGCATGAATCGAGGACAACAGACCGTGGTTCCTGTCATGAGGGTTGCGCTGAAGACTTATGCCGCTCTCATGCTGGCGCAGGTCGCGCTCTGGTCAAATCCGGCGCATGCCGACTGGCGCGACGATATCGGCACGTTTCGCATCGGCATCGTTGCCGAGCCAGGCGCCGGCAACTCCGTTCCGGGGCTGGCACTGTTGACCGACGCCTACACCAAGGCCTTGGGCATGAAGGTCGAGTTTGTCGTTGCCCGCAACTATGCCGCGCTGATCGAGGCGCAGGCCAATGCCCGCATCGAATATGCGATCTATTCGGCCACCGCATATGCGACGGCCTCGCAGCGCTGCTTATGTATCGAACCGCTTGTGGCTCCGGTCGATTCAGACGGCGCGATCGGCATCCGCTCGGTTCTGCTGACGCGGGACGGCAAGCTGCCCGACCTTGCGGCGATGGACAGCCATCGTATCGCCATGGCGCCTCCTGACAGCGTCGGCGGTTCTCTCTTGCCATTGGCGGCGTTGGCGGCGGAAGGCCGCAAGATCGCGGAAGATGCACCGTTTCTGGTCCATGCCGATTCGGCCGCGGCGGCCGAGACGATGCTGGTCGACGGCAAAGCCGATGGCCTGTTCGGCTGGGTGACGGCCGCTGCCGACGGCCCGCGAGAACCGTCGGGCACGCAGGCGAGGTTGGCGGCGGCAGGGCTCTCGGTGACGGCGCTTCGGATCGTATGGACGTCGGGCCTGTTGAGATACGGCCCCCATGCGGTCCGCAGCGATCTCGACCCCGAAGCCAAGCGCCGGCTTGCCGTGTTCCTCACCAACCTCAAGTCGACGACGCCCGATATCTACGATCTCCTGGAATCGAAACATTCCGGCGGCTTCGCCACCGTGGCGCCAAAAGACTACGAGATGGCCGCTGCTATCGTGCGCTTCGTTTCGGACCGTGGGCCGCAGCAGTAGCTGGAGCGGCCTGCGCACGCCTGGCTGCCTCTGTTCAACAGTCGCTGCAAGGGATCGTCACGCTTCTGCGGGGGCGCAGAAAATAGGTTTCGCCCATGGTTATGTTGCTGAAAGCCGAGGTCAGCCCAAGCTTCTGTTGACTGCTCGCGCTCCACGCGATGACCGGCGTATAGCCGAGGTTACTTTCAACGCGGATGAGAAAAGTGTTGGCGACTCTGAGCGACGCCGGGATCGTTGTCTCGGTGGTGGCGGCGGCGCCAGGGCTGGCGACGCCGGCTACCAATTTGCGTGACCACACCACCAGTGCCCTCGTCGCATCGGCCGAGACCTGGATTGCCGTGACGGTGATGGTCGGATTTGAGCGGTTGTAGGGCTGAAGGGTGACGCTGCCGATCTGCATGAT
>NZ_RZPL01000634.1:0-3399 GCF_004022805.1 Mesorhizobium sp. M7A.F.Ca.CA.002.04.1.1
GACCCGGCGGAAGATCGGCTGGCCGAGCAGGCAATCGCGGCCCATGTCATCTATGCCGCCGAAAAGCGGCATGCCGTCGAGGTTCCGGCCAGCGACAAGGACCATCTGCAGACCTGGCTGTCCAACCGGGTAGGGTTGAAGCTGGTGGCACCCGACTTGACCGCGAACGGTTTCCAGTTGGTCGGCGGCCGGTTGCTTCCGGCAGGCGAGAGCAAGGCCGCCATGCTGCTTTACGAGGACGGCAATGGGCAGCGTATATCGCTGTTCGTCACCACGGCATCGACGGAGAATGCCAAGGGCACCTACGCCGCCACGCAAGACGGACCCGAGGCCGTCTACTGGCTGGACAAGGGCTATGGCTGCGCCGTCGTCGGCTCCTTGCCGCGCGAGCGGCTGAACGAGGTCGCCAGGAACGCCTACACGCAACTTGTAAACGGGCTGGCAAGCTGAACGGCACCGCTTTTGCCGGTGCCGTCGATCCGCGAATGCCGATCTGGCCGAAGGACCTTTTGCGCCCGTCGGATCGGCGTCGGATTTGTCACAATTCGGCCCTAATCGAGGTGCGATAGCGCTTGATGAATGCCGTCGCATCGCCCCGAAAATCGGAAACGGTTTTTGGAAAAACGAGGCGAAGATTCAAGGTGGTGGAGCGGACTTCGTGCGCCCAGGTGGACGCCGGTTTTCCCAACGCCCTGGTTGGCGTCAAGGACGTGTTCGAGTAGGGCCATTTCCACCACCAATCGAGGTTTTCTGAAGCCGCATGCCTGCCGAGATCCGCACGGCCCGCGCGTCTGACGTCGATGATCTCGCCGCCATCGAGAAAGCTGTTTTCTCAAGCGACCGTATTTCCCGCCGCTCCTTCCGACTGTTCATCGAGCGTGAAACCGCCGAGACGCTGGTCGCCGAAGTCGACGGCCGCGTGGCCGGTTATGCGATCGTGCTGTTTCGCAAAGGCAGCGGCGTGGCGCGCCTCTACTCGATTGCGACCAGTCCGTTTTTCGGCGGGCTGGGTGTCGGCCGCATCCTGCTCGGATCCGCCGAAGATGCCGCCTTCGAGCACGACCGCATGATGCTGCGTCTCGAAGTTCGCGAAGACAACAGCCGCGCGATCCGCATCTACGAACGGGCCGGTTATCGCAAGATCGGGCGTGAGCCCGGCTACTATGAGGATGGCGAAACGGCACTTCGCTACGAAAAAACCTTGCGTGGCGACATTCCGATCGCCACCAAGGTGCCGTTCTACCCGCAGACCTGTGAATTCACCTGCGGTCCGTGCTGCCTGATGATGGCGATGGCCAATTTCGATCGCGGCTTCGTGCCGGATCCGGTCATGGAAATCCGCCTGTGGCGTGAAGCGACGACCGTCTTCATGATGTCGGGTCCCGGGGGTTGCGAGCCGTTCGGCCTCGCTGTCTCGGGCTATGAGAGCGGGCTCGCGGTGGAGATCTACGTCTCCTTCTATGGCGCGCTGTTCCTGCAATCGGTGCGCAGCGAGGACAAGCGCAGGGTAATGGAACTGGCCCAGGTCGACTTTCGCCGACGCGCGGAACTTTACGGCATCCCGGTGAATTACCGTGCATTCACAATCGACGATATCCGCGCTGCGATCGCTGGGGGAAAGCTGGTGCTGGTGCTGATCAGCGGCTTCCTGATGTTCGGCAAGAAGGTGCCGCACTGGGTGCTGGCGATCGGCGATGACGGCGACCATATCCTGATCCACGACCCTTGGGTCGAGGATGAAAGGCAGGAGACCATCCTTGATGCAGCCAACATTCCCGTGCCTTACGGCATCTTCATGAACATGGCGCAGTTCGGTCGCGATGGACTGCGGGCCGCCATCACTCTGGGAAAGCGTGACAGACAATGACCTGGGTCATCCTTACCGGCAGGCAGAGCGATCTCGACCAGGTGGCGACACCGCACAAGATCATCACCAATCGCGACTATCTCGCGCATCCGTCATTGTTTCGCGGCCAGCGGCCGAAGGTCATCAACCTGTCGAACAATTACGCCTACCAGAGCCGCGGCTACTATGCCTCGCTGCTGGCAAGCTCGCGCGGCCACAAGGTGATCCCGACCGTCGAGACGATGATCGACCTGTCGGAACGCAAGCTCTATGAGCACGCGCTGCCGGAACTGGAACTGGCGCTCAACAAATGCCGCAAGGATCTTGGTGGCGCCTTTCCGCAAAAGGTCTGCATCTTCTTCGGCATCGGGCCGTCAAAAATCTGGGACCGTTTCGCCAAGCTGTTGTTCGATTGGTTCCGCGCACCGGCGCTCGAAGTCCACATCAAGGACAGCGCCGAATGGGCCTCGATCCGCAAGATCGGCTTCCATCCGCTGGCGCGGATGACCGAGGACGAGGAAAAAAGCTTCATACAGTGCCTGGAAACCTACACCAACCGGGAGTGGCGCGACACCAAGGGCCGCACGCCGGCGCGCTATACCTTCGCCACGCTGGTCGACCCGCATGAGGAATTGCCGCCCTCGGAGATCTCGTCGCTGCGCTATTGGGCCAAGATCGCCGAGAAGATGGGCGTCGAAATCGAGCCGATCACCAAGCGGGACCTGGCCAAGCTCGCCAATTACGACGCGCTGTTCATCCGCGAGACCACCTCGATCTCCAACCACACCTATCGTTTCGCCCGCCGCGCCCAGCAGGAAGGCATGCCGGTGATCGACGATCCACTGTCGATGATCCGCTGCACCAACAAGGTCTATCTCAACGAGCTGATGGCCTACAACAAGGTGCCGGTGCCGCCGACGGTGATGATCGCCGGCACCTCGTATCTCGAACTGGCGGCGCAGACGCTGGGCTTTCCGCTGGTGCTGAAGATCCCGGATTCGTCGTTCTCGCGCGGCGTCAAGAAATGCGCCAATTTCGAGGAACTGAAGACGCTCGCCACCGAATGGCTGGAGGATTCCGACCTTCTGATCGCGCAGAAATTCATTCCGACCGAATATGATTGGCGTGTCGGCGTGCTCGGCGGCCAGCCGCTGTTTGCCGTGCACTATCTGATGGCCAAGAAGCACTGGCAGATCGTCAACCACAAGGCCAACGGCAAGCCCGACCAGGGCGGCATCAAGACCTTCACGCTGAAGGAAACGCCGGCGCATGTCGTCGAGACGGCAGTGAAGGCGGCGCGCTGCATCGGCGACGGGCTCTATGGCGTCGACCTCAAGGAGACCAAGGACGGCGTCTTCGTCATCGAGGTGAATGACAATCCCAACCTCGATCATGGCTGGGAGGATTCCGGTGAGAAGGACGAGGTCTGGGTGCGGCTGACGCAGTGGTTCCTGGAGCGGTTGGACCGGCCGGGGCGGTAATTTGATCGGGGGTAGAACATGCAGTTTATCGTGATCGAGGATTTCACCGGCTGTGATCGCAAGGAGATCTAT
>NZ_RZPL01000635.1:0-3383 GCF_004022805.1 Mesorhizobium sp. M7A.F.Ca.CA.002.04.1.1
GGTCTGCCCGGCGTGCGGCTGATGCATGACGAAGCGGTCGCCATGCCCATCAACGTGCATGTCCAGATGCCGTCCTGCGTGCCTTCGGCGCCGGGGCTGGAACATGCCGGCGCCGAGCTGACGGTCGCCGATGTCGCGGAAGCGATGACCTGGGAGAACATTATCGGCCTGGGCGAAGTGATGAATTTCCCCGGCGTCGTCGCCAATGATCCGGTCATGTCGGGCGAGATCGCGGCGACGGTCAAGGCGGGCAAGACGGTCGGCGGCCACTATGCCTCGCGCGATCTCGGCCTGCCGTTCCACGGCTACGTCGCCGGCGGCCCCGAGGACGACCATGAGGGCACGCGCGCCGAGGACGCTATCGCCCGCGTGCGCCAGGGCATGAAGGCGATGCTGCGGCTGGGCTCGGCCTGGTACGACGTCGCCTCGCAGATCAAGGCGGTGACGGAGGGCGGAATCGACCCGCGCAACTTCATCCTGTGCACCGACGACAGCCATTCCGGCACGCTGGTCCAAGAGGGCCATATGGACCGCGTGGTGCGCCACGCCATCCAACAGGGATTGAAGCCGGTGACGGCGATCCAGATGGCGACGCTCAATACCGCCCAGCATTTCAAACTGGAGCGCGAGATCGGCTCGATCGCGCCGGGCCGGCTGGCCGACCTGCTGATCGTCTCGGATCTCGCCGCAATGACCATCGACGAGGTCTATGCACGCGGCGTCAGGGTGGCCAAGGGCGGCAAGCTCGAAATCGACATTCCGGCCTATGATTACCCCCGGACGGCGAAGAACACCGTCAAGCTCGGCAAGAAGTTGAAGGGCGACGACTTCGATATCGCCGCCCCCAAGGGCGCCAACGAGGTTCGGGTGCGTGTCATCGGCGTCATCGAGAACCAGGCGCCGACGCGCGCGCTGGAGGCCGATCTGCCGGTCGAGGACGGGCTGGTCGCAATGGACCGCCGCAACGACATCTGCCAGATCGCGCTGGTCGAGCGTCACAGGGGCACGGGCGGCGTCAGCAACGCCTTCGTTTCGGGCTTCGGCTATATGGGCGACTGCGCCATGGCGTCCAGCGTGGCGCATGACGCCCACCACATCATCTGCGTCGGCACCAACAAGCAGGACATGGCGCTGGCGGTAAACCGTCTGGGCGCGGTCGGTGGCGGCGTCGTGCTGTTCTCCAAGGGCAAGGAACTGGCGCTGGTCGAAATGCCGATCGCAGGCCTGATGTCGGACGAACGGGCGGAAATCGTCGCCGCCAAGGCCGAGAAGCTCACCGAGGCGATGCGCAAGATGGGCTGTTCATTGAACAACGCCTACATGCAGCACTCGCTGCTGGCGCTGGTCGTCATTCCGGAGCTCAGGATCTCCGATGTCGGCCTGATCGATGTGACGACATTCCAGAAGGTCGATCTGTTCGTCTAGGATTGTTGATATTCAGGCCATGCCGACCTGTAAGTAGCGATTTTCTGCGCTTCCGGTGCTCACGTACTTAAGTACGCTCCGCTCCGGTTCTCGAAAACCACCACTTTCGGCTCGGCCTGACCCGAATCTCAACAATCCTAGGGCCAATGCCGCCCGCTGGCTCACCCGCCGGTGGCGATGGTCAGCACCTTGAACGGCGTGGTGATGACGATCTCGGCGACCGAGCCGACGGCCTTGCCGAGGCCCTGGCCGAGATTGTTGAGCTGTGTCGGGTCGGGTTCGTCCGAGGCGAGGCCCGCCGGCGCCCGCAGCCGGTCGCCGAGCAGTTGCACCAGCATCGGGTTGTCGGCGAATTTGGCGTGGTTGAGGCGGTCGCCGCCCTTGGCCTGGGAAAGATCGACCACCGACACGCCATAGCTGGCGAGGTCTGCAGCGTTGCCGTAGTCGCCGACGCGCGGCTTGTCGCCCGAGATCAGGGACGAGAGCTTGAGAGCCCGGTCATCCGCAGAGAGCAGGATGGCGAACGGCTTGTCGGGTTTGCCGTAGCGGATCATCTGCTTCTTGAAGACGTCGACATCGATGTCGGGCGAGGCCAGGATGACGTAGCCCAGTTTGCCGCCGAGATCCCGGTCGCCGGTGATGGCAAGCTGGCGCAGCGTCTCCATGGTCACCCAGGTTCCCATCGAATGGGCGATGATGTCGATGCTCTTGACCTTTGTCTTGGCCAGCATCCTGAGCGTCGCCTCGAGGTCGTCGCGCGCTGCGTTGGCGCTTTCCTTGTCGTAGATGTAACCCGTGGTCTTGCCGCTCGAAGCCCAGGAGAACAGCACCGGGGTGCCGGGATATTTGGTGTCGTGGGCGATCTGCGTCAGCCGGTAGATGCCGTCGTCAAAACCGTTGTTGAAGCCGTGCACGAAAACCAGCGCACGGTCGCCGCGCATGGAAATGTCGGCGCCGACCGCTTTGGCGAACTGGGGCGCGCCTTCATAGAAAGTGACGTCCTTGGCGGTAAAATCCTTGGCAGGATTGCTGTTTGCCGATCCCTTGGCCCGCTCGATGGCGCCGACCTGATGGCTTTTGGGAACGGTGACGTCGACACGGGCAAAGCTGGTGGTCAGCGAGCGATCGCCGTCGTAAACCTGTCGCGGCTCTTTTGTTGCCCTCTGGCGGGTGGTGGCGACGAAGATTTCATGCGTGGCCGCGATGTCGGATGCGGGCACCGAGACCGTCGTCCTGTTGAGCAGGTCGTGCGTTTTCCCGCCAGCGCAGCCGGTGACAGCGAGCGCCGATGCAACGACGAGGTAGCTCTTCGAACGCACGGTCACACGCAGGCTCCCGCAAAAGGGGACGTCAAACGCGTGACGTCGCTGGCTATTCCGATAAGGCCAGAGACCGGCGCGGTCCAGTTCAAAGTGAATCCATACGTCCGCGATGCCGGGCAGGCATCGCCGCGAGACCGCACCTATTGGCCAAGCAGGCTGATGCGGTCGGTGACATCACGGTCGCTGGCAAAGCCGTCATCCTCGCGCAGCCGCTGGCCGATCATCTTCACCAGCGTCGGATTGTCGGCGAATTTCGTATGGTTGAAGCTGTCCGATCCCTTGACCTTGGACAGGTCGACGACCGTCACGCCATAGGAGGCAAGATCGGCGGCATCCTTGTAGTCGCCGACACGCGGCCGTGAACCGGCGATCAGGCCGGAGAGCCGCAGCGCACGGTCGTCGTCCGATAACAGCAGGATGAACGGCTTGTCGGGCTTGCCATAGCGCCGCATCTGGCTCTTGAACACGTCGACATCGATGTCGGGCGAGGCCAGCACCACGTCGCCGAGCTTGCCGCCGAGATCGCGATCGCCGGTGATGGCCATCTGGCGCAGCGTTTCCATGGTGACCCAGGTTCCGAGCGAATGTGCGACGATGTCGATGCGCCGCGCGCCGGACTGCTCCAGCATCCTGAGC
>NZ_RZPL01000636.1:0-3377 GCF_004022805.1 Mesorhizobium sp. M7A.F.Ca.CA.002.04.1.1
GCGTCACGGTTCCAGCCGAGCCGCCGCTGTTGTGGGAGCTCAGGGACTGGAGATCGGGACTGGCCGTCATCGTACCGTTGGTGGCAACGACCAGCGTGCAGGTGGGCGCGATCGTGCCGTTGAAGATGACATTCTGCGTCGTGGCCAACGCGGCCTCGTCGACGCTGGCAACCAGCAGAGCTGCGCCGCAGGCGGCGCGAAACAATGTCATCGAGACCTCCTATCAAGCCGGATCGTCCGGATTAATATGAGAGCATCATCACTTTATCGTGGTTAATTTAGAGTTACCTAAAATAACGCCTCAAAAATAACAACTACAGGAACCGGAGGTTGCCCTCGGTTGCAAAAGCGGAACCACAGCGTAAATAGCGCTTATACTTGATAGCGCCGATAGAACCATGTTTTTCTTCGCAATATCGAGAAAAATCGATATTACGATACCTGCCCGGCTTCCCAACCCAGAATGGCGCGCTTGCGGGTCAGGCCCCAATGATAACCGGTGAGGTCGCCTGATTTGCCGATGGCGCGGTGACAAGGCACCACGAAAGAGAGCGGATTGGCGCCGTTGGCCGCACCGACCGCACGGCTGGCGGACGGTGCGCCGATGCTGGCCGCAATCGAGGAATAGGTGCGGGCCTTGCCCATCGGGATCTTGAGCAGCGCCTCCCAGACGCGAACCTGGAAGTCGGTGCCGATCATGACGACATGCAGCGGCTGGTCGGGGCGCCACAGCGTCGGGTCGAAGATACGGGCGGCATAGGGGCCGGTGGCAGTCATGTCCTCGACGTAGATGGCGTTCGGCCAGCGGCTGGACATGTCGGCGAAGGCGGCGCGTTCCTCGCCGGGGTCGCTGAAGGCGAGGCCGGCGAGCCCGCGCTCGGTGGCCATGATCAGGGCGGTGCCGAACGGCGAGGAATGGAAGCCGTAGCGAATGGTGAGCCCGGCGCCGCGTGTCTTGTAGTCGCCCGGCGACATCGCCTCGTGCGTGACGAACAGGTCATGCAGCCGGCCGGGGCCGGACATGCCCAGTTCGAATGAGGTCTCGAGCAGAGGCATGCCGGAATCGAGCAGCCTGCGCGCATGGTCCAGTGTCACCGCCTGCAGGAAGGCCTTGGGCGACAGGCCGGCCCAGCGGGTGAAGAGTTTTTGCAGGCCGGTCGGCGTCTCGCCGACCTCCTCGGCCAGCTCTTCGAGGGAAGGCTGATCGCGATAGTCGAGACTGATCTTCTCGATGGCACGGCGCACGATCTCATAATCGCTGCCCTCAGGCGTGATGTCCTTTTTGAGGACTGCGGTGTGTGTGCTCATGGAACTGTCTCCTTGAGCCGGAATATCGCCCCTCGGGGCGTCGATCGCCACCCGAAACTTGCCTTCTTGCGGCGCATACCCGGATAGGCACCGGATTCGAGCCCAGGAATCGCTCGCGGCTGCCTCAGCGTGTCTTGGCGGGCGCCAGCGCGCGCGAAAAGGCGGTGGCAAAACTCTCGCGGGAATCGGGGTCCAGGAACGATCCGATCGGCACGTTCTGGCCTTCACCTTGCACCGTCATGCCTGTGATGCCGATCTCGGCGTGACGGGCCACCGAAAACCGCGCCCAGAACGGATTGAAGCGATGCGCTTCCGATTTCCCCGAGGGGGCTGTCTTGCGGATGTCGAGGCTGGTGCGCGAAACCGAGACTTCTTCGCGTGCGCGAGCGGCACGATAGTTGATGCGAAAGGCGATGTAGACGGCGGCCACGTCGAGGCCGAAGAAGCCGAACACCGGCCAGGCGCCGCGCGACAGGAAAAACGCGCCTGTCACCAGCCAGCCGAACAGCAGCGCGCCCATCAGGACGAAGAAGCCTGTCCGGCCCAGAGACCGGTGCGGGGTCAGTAGCGCCTGAAAGAATGGCTCGTCGGCCTGAAACGAGGCGTTTGTGTCGCTCATGAGGGGATATTATAGGAGGGAAATGGCAAGCCCCAAGTCCAAAGATTCTTCCCTGTCCAAAAAAGAGCCGTTGCCCGCACGACGCGATGGTTCGAACGCAAAGCCGCGCCCGCGGCCGGCGCGAAGCGCGTTACGCTACAGCCCGGCCGAAGTGAAAGAGATATTCCGGCGCTTTTCCGTCCAGCGGCCCGAGCCGAAGGGCGAGCTCGAACATGTCAACGCCTTCACGCTGCTGGTCGCGGTGGTGCTGTCGGCGCAAGCGACGGATGTAGGCGTCAACAAGGCGACGCGGGCGCTGTTCAGGGCCGCCGATACGCCGCACAAGATGCTGGCGCTGGGGGAAGCAAGGGTCGGCGAATATATCCGCACCATCGGGCTGTGGCGCAACAAGGCGAAGAATTTGATTGCGCTGTCGCAGGCGCTGATCCGCGACCATGGCGGCGAGGTACCCGATAATCGAGATGAATTGGTCAAGCTGCCCGGGGTCGGGCGCAAGACCGCCAATGTCGTGCTCAACATGGCCTTCGGCCAGCACACGATGGCGGTCGACACGCACATTCTTCGCATAGGCAACCGGCTCGGATTAGCGCCCGGCAAGACGCCGGAACAGGTCGAGCAGGGATTGTTGAAGATCATTCCGGACGAATATATGCGCCATGCACATCACTGGCTGATCCTGCATGGCCGCTACGTCTGCAAGGCGCGCAAGCCGGATTGCCCGGCCTGCGTCATCGCCGACATCTGCAAGGCCGAGGTCAAGACGACCGATGTGCCGGCACCGCTGGTGCCGATCGCACCGCTCGACCCGGTCGAAGAGGTTCAGGACCGAGGCGGAACGGCGGCGTAATTCAACTCTCCTCCACAAACACCTCTTCGCGCTTTTTCTTGACCGCCGGCAGGAAGACGACGGCGAGCACGGCGAGCGCTATGAGCAGCAGGCCGGCGCTGATCGGTCTGGTCACGAAGGTGCTCGGGTCGCCGCGCGAGAGAATCATGGCGCGGCGCAGATTTTCCTCGAGCAGCGGGCCGAGCACGAAGCCGAGCAGCAGCGGTGCCGGTTCGCAGCGCAGCTTGGTCAGGAGGTAGCCGAGGAAGCCGAAGAAGGCGACGGCGTAGAGATCATAGACGTTGCTGTTGACGCTGTAGACGCCGATCGAGCAGAACGCCATGATGATCGGGAAAAGCACGTAATAGGGGATCGTCAGCAGCTTCACCCAAAGCCCGATCAGCGGCAGGTTGAGGATGATCAGCATCAGATTGCCGATCCACATCGAGGCGATGATGCCCCAGAACAGCGCCGGCTGTTCGGTCGCGACATTGGGGCCGGGCACGATGCCCTGGATGATCATGGCGCCGATCATCAGCGCCATGACAGGGTTGGCCGGAATGCCCAGCGTCAGCATCGGGATGAAGGAAGTCTGCGCACCGGCATTGTTTGCCGATTCCGGTC
>NZ_RZPL01000637.1:0-3367 GCF_004022805.1 Mesorhizobium sp. M7A.F.Ca.CA.002.04.1.1
GTCTTACTGCCCTATTCCCTTACTCCCCTAGAGCAATCAAATGCCTTCACCGGCAAGTTCCTCCGAAATCGTGCCGACCTGGTCCTGGGCGCTGCGCATCATCGGATAGATGGCCAGCACCTTTTGCCAGGCCTCGAGCGCCGATTGCTTGTGGCCGGTCAACGCCATGATCTGCGCCAGGCCGGACAGCGCACCGAAATGGCGCGGCTCGAGCTGCAGCGTATGGTCGATGTCGGACATCGACTTGCCGTAGTTCTTCATCATGAAATGGACGGTGGCGCGCCGGTTCCAGCCCTCGGCATAAGTAGGCTGCAAAGTCACCACCTGGTCGAGGAAATCGAGCGCGACGTCGAACTTCTGGCCCTCGACGGCTTTTTGCGACCATTGCATCATCAGGTCGATCGAGGCGCTGCCGGATTGCGACCACTCGCTCCAGATGTTGCCGGCGATGCGCTCCGCCGCCTTTTCGTTGCGTTCGCGTTTCAAGTCGCTGAACAGCTGATCGAGGCGGGCTTGTTTCGTCGTTGGGGCGGGCGGCGCATCCTGAGTGGACGGCGGCGCGACAGCACCATCCGCCCATGCCGGGCCATAAATGACGCCGGAAACAAGCAGAGATGTCAAAAATGCAAAAGGAATCCGCATCGCCGGACTCTAGTCCCGGGCGAGAGAACGTCAAACTGAATTTGGCGTGAAAAGGCCGGCAGACGGCGACAAGCATCAAATGGGCGGAGGCGACAGCCTCCTGCCCGAAAACTCAGCCCTGACGTGCCTTGTAGCGCGGGGCGGTCTTGTTGATGATGTAGATGCGGCCCTTGCGGCGAACCAGCTGGTTGTCGCGGTGACGCGCCTTCAGCGCCTTGAGCGAATTCTTGATCTTCATGGTCTTGCCTGTCGGTGTGGACCCGGTTGGGTCGAAATTTTAAGGCGCGCCAGAAGACGCGCCTTTGAACTGTGGGTGGCTCATAAACGAGGAGCCTTGTCCCTGTCAACCGCAAGCGTGCTCCATAGCGGCTGTGAATCATCCCTGTCATCAATTATCCGCCATGTCTGCCTTGCGGCATTGCGCGGCCCTGGGCCGGCTGGGATGATGCGGTCGCCGTGAAATGATTTGGAGACGACTATGCGCCGGATGTTCCTGGCCGCCTGCCTTGTCCTGCTGGCGGCAGCTTCGGTTGCGCGCGCGCAGGAATGCGACCGCAGCGACGACAGCCAGCAAATGATGAACATCTGTGCCGGCGAGGATTACCAGGCGGCCGACGCCAGGCTCAACACGGCCTATCAGAACCTCACCAGCTCGGACGATGCCAACGGCAAGAGATTGCTGCAGGTGGCGCAACGCGCCTGGATCACTTTTCGCGATGCCGAGTGCGCGCATTCCACCGCCGCCAGCGAAGGCGGATCGATCCATTCGATGGAAGTTTCGCAATGCCTGACCCAGATTGACCAATGACCGCGTCAAGCAGCTCGCTGCCGCGGCCAATTGCGAGGAAGGCGATGGGAGTTGCGCCAATACAGGGCAGGACGAGAGCGACGACGCGCAGTAGGCAACCTTATGAGGCGCGACGTCTGATCCGAGTGAAATGACCCATCTTGCGGCCGGGCCGCGCTTCGGTCTTGCCGTAGAGATGCAGCATCAGATCGGGCTCGGCGAGAAGCTCCGGGACGCGCAGCACATCGTCGCCGATCAGGTTTTCCATCACGCAGTCGGAATGGCGGTCCGGGCCGCCGAGCGGCAGGCCGGCGATGGCGCGGATATGCTGCTCGAACTGCGAAACGACACAGGCGGCTTCCGTCCAATGGCCGGAATTGTGCACGCGCGGCGCGATCTCGTTGGCCAGCAGCGAGCCATCGGCCAGCACGAAGAACTCGACGCCGATGACACCGACATAGTCGAGCGCCGCAAGGATCTTCGATGCGGCCGTTCGGGCTGCTTGCGCCGTCTCCGGCATAATGGCGGCCGG
Source organism: Mesorhizobium sp. M7A.F.Ca.CA.002.04.1.1 (assembly GCF_004022805.1). NCBI lineage: Bacteria > Pseudomonadati > Pseudomonadota > Alphaproteobacteria > Hyphomicrobiales > Phyllobacteriaceae > Mesorhizobium > Mesorhizobium sp. M7A.F.Ca.CA.002.04.1.1. Next base: position 1,962 of record NZ_RZPL01000637.1, read on the forward strand.
CAAGGTCGATGTGTGGAGAATGCCGTTGCGATGGATATTCTCGGCTGGATCGTAGGCGACAACCGCACCGTCCAGCCCACGCGCCGCGATCACCGATATCTCGCGCTCGAACGGCACGAAGGACTCCAGAATCAGCGGCACATTGCCCATCGCCTCGCATGTGCCGGCAAAACCGCCGGCTTCCATGTTGCGGAAGACGCGCTGGCCCTTGCCGTCATATCCCATGCGCCGGGTCTTCAGGATGCCGCTGCCGTCGAATGCTTTCAGCGCCGCCGCCAGCTCGTCATCATTGTCGACGGCGTGGAAATCGGCGGTGGCAATGCCGATGCCGTTGAGGAATGTTTTTTCGTCCACCCGGTCCTGCGCCACTTCCAACGCACGCGCCGGCGGATAGACCGGAACCTTGGCCGCCAGCGCGCTGGCCGCTGCGACCGGGACGTTCTCGAACTCGTAGGTGATGACGGAACTTGACGCTGCCAGGTCGGCAAGGGCGGCCGGGTCGTCATAGGCGGCTGTTATCTGCCGGTTGGCGACCTGTGCGGCCGGGCAATCCGCTTGCGGCTCCAGCACCACGGTGCGGTAGCCGAGACGGGCGGCAGCAACAGCCAGCATGCGGCCGAGCTGGCCGCCGCCAATGATACCGATGGTCGATCCGGCGGGCAGGCTCACGGCGTATCCGTCGGTTCAGCCGCGACCTTGGCAGTCTGCGCGGCGCGCCAGGCATCCAGACGGACGGCAAGGCTGTCATCGTTCAGGGCCAGCACGGCGGCGGCCAAAAGGGCTGCGTTGGCGGCCCCAGCCTTGCCTATGGCCAGCGTTCCAACGGGAATGCCGGCTGGCATCTGGACGATGGACAGCAGCGAATCCTGCCCGGAAAGCGCTTTCGATTCCACCGGCACGCCGAACACCGGCAATGGCGTCATCGCCGCCGTCATGCCGGGCAGGTGTGCTGCACCGCCGGCGCCGGCGATGATCACCTGGTAACCGGCCGCCTTGGCGCCCTTGGCGAAATCATAGAGCCGGTCCGGTGTACGATGCGCGGAGATGATGAGCCGCTTGTGCGGGATGCCAAGTGCTTCCAGCGTTTCGGCGGCATGGCGCATCGTCGCCCAGTCGGACTGGCTGCCCATGATGATGGCGACGTCGGCGCGTTGATCGTCCAAGTCCGTGTTCCCCGGCGACAAAGGCGCGCCTTAGCGGAATTCGCGCGAGGCCGCAAGGATAGGCGGCCGCTGCTGCGGTCTGGCAAGACGGAAACCAGCCGGTCAGATGCCGTCGCGCTCGGCCTCTGGCGTCGAGACCAGCAAGGCCGAAGCCGCGTTGGCGGCGGTGATGGCCGCCCGCATGGTCTGCCCACGGGCAAGTCCCGCGGCCAGCGAGACAACGAATTCATCGCCGGCGCCATG
>NZ_RZPL01000638.1:0-3365 GCF_004022805.1 Mesorhizobium sp. M7A.F.Ca.CA.002.04.1.1
GTTTTGGCGCGGTTGGGCGGCGCATCCGAACCGGGATAAGGCAGCTCTGGCTCGGCGGCTTTGGCTCCGCCATGCGCCGGCGCTTGCCCTTCCGCACCTGCGGCGCCATCGGCATGCTCCCACGGCTCGAGATCGGTCTGGTCGGCATGAACCGGCTCTTCGGGAACCTCGGGCTGCGAAGCGTTCGCTGCTTCCTCGGCCTTCGCCTCGTCTGTCTGCGCCTCCTGCGTGGCGGCGTCCTCGTCGGCGATGCGTGAGACGGCGCCCGGCTCGAGATCGATGGTCACCGGCTCGCGGCGGCTTTTCGAGTGTCGCATCTTCGGCGTCTTGACCATGCCTGGGCTCCGCACATTCGCTTCGTCTCAACGCCTGGCGGCGCATGATGGTTCAGAAAGGGTCTAGCACATCACCAAGCGGTGAAAAGGGGCGGTGTGATGACGCGGCTCAGCGCGGCGCCTGCAAAAGCGCCAGCAATGCCTCCTCGTCAGGTTGCGCGGCAATGCGGATCCTTTCGCCGGCGGCATCGTCGAAGGCTGCGGCGATCCGCGTGGAAAGCGCAAAAACCCATGTTTTTTCGAAGAGACCGCGCAGAGCGGGCCGTCTTGCCAACATCTGCATCGCCGCCGCCGCCTTGGCTGAATAGAGCAATACCGCGTCGGCAGGTTGCCCCGACAGGCGTTCGAGGGTGACTTCGTCCGGATAACCCACTGTCAGCGTGTCATAGGTCTCGACGGCGTGGACCCGAACGCCCGCCGTCCCGAGCCTCTGTTCGAACGCCGGAAAACGCACGCGCCCGCAGAGGTAGACAATCGTCTTTCCAGAAAAATCGGCAGCGAGAACGTCGGCCAGCGCCTCGGCATCGCCGGGGCCTTCACTGACCGACAAAAACCCCGCTTTGCGGGCAGCTTCCGCAGTCCGCCTGCCGACGGCATGACAAGGCAAGGCGGCGAGCGTCGCGATGATTTCTTCCGGCGCATGGCGCATGGCATTGGCGCTTGTGACGGCCACCGCGACGGCATCGTCCGGGATCAGTCCGGCGGCGACAGGCAACGCCTTTGTTTCGGTCAGGGGCAAAAGAACCGGCTGAAAACCTGCCTCCTCCAGCCGATGCGCTGTGCGCGAAGCACCCGGTTCCGGCCTGGTCACCAGGACGCGAAGCATTTCAGAGCCAGCCGTCGAAGAACTTTTCGCCGGCCCTGGCGCGCACGCTCCGGGCCGCTTCGCCGCCGATCCGGGCGGCGTCTTGCGCCGGTCCCTGCAGTTCGACCGTGTGTGACTGCGTGCCGTCGGGCGAGATGATCAGCCCGGCAAAAGACAGTTTTCCGGCCTCGATCGCCGCATAGCCGGCGATCGGCGTGCGGCAGGAGCCATCGAGCGCCGCCAGGAAGGCACGCTCGCAGGCCAGCGCCTGGCCGGTCGGCACATCATGGACGGCCGCCAGCATCTTTTCGACATCGCGGTCGCCGATACGGGTTTCGATGCCGATCGCGCCTTGCCCCGGCGCCGGCGGGAAGACATCGAGCGGTATCAGGTCGGTGACGACATGCTCGAGCCCAAGCCGCTTCAGCCCGGCATAGGCCAGGATCGTGCCGGCGGCGACGCCTTCGTCGAGCTTGCGCAGCCGCGTCTGCACATTGCCGCGGAACATCACCACGTCGAGATCCGGCCGCATCCGGCGGATCAGCGCTTGCCGCCGTAGCGACGACGAGCCGACTTTCGCCCCGCGCGGCAGTTCGGCGATCGTCTTCGCCGCTTTGCCGACAAAGGCGTCGCGTGCGTCCTCGCGCGGCAGGAAGGCCGACAGTTCGAGGCCGTCGGGCAGTTGCGTCGGCATGTCTTTCGACGAATGCACGGCGATGTCGATCCGGCCGGCCAGCAGCGCCTCCTCGATCTCCTTGGTGAACAGGCCCTTGCCGCCGGCTTCCGACAGCGGCCGGTCCTGAATGCGGTCGCCGCTGGTCGAGATGACGACCACCTCGAACGCCTCCGCCGGCATGCCATGCGCGGCCATCAGCCGCGCCTGCGTTTCATGCGCCTGCGCCAGCGCCAGCGGGCTGCCGCGTGTTCCGATTCTCAAGATTGTTTGCATGGCGCGCAGTCCGTGATAACCCCCCGGCAAGCGAGGCTTTTCCGGGGTTCTCCTAACGGGGAAAACCCCATGATACAATCTTTAGGGACAGCGACGAATTGATCCGCGTGCTGGGCATAGAGACGAGTTGTGACGAGACCGCCGCCAGCGTGGTGGCCGTCGACGGCGACGCCGCGCCAAAAATCCTGTCCAACATCGTGCTCAGCCAGATCGAGGAGCATGCCGCTTTCGGCGGCGTCGTGCCGGAAATCGCCGCGCGCGCCCATGTCGAGGCGCTGGACGGCATCATCGAGGCGGCGCTTGCCGATTCGGGCACGGCGCTAGCCGATATCGACGCGATTGCCGCCACCGCCGGCCCCGGCCTGGTCGGCGGGCTGATCGTCGGGCTGATGACCGCCAAGGCAATCGCCGCGGCGGCGAACAAGCCGCTGATCGCCATCAACCACCTCGAAGGCCATGCGCTGACCGCAAGGCTGACCGACGGGCTCGACTTTCCCTATCTCTTGCTGCTGGTCTCCGGCGGCCATACGCAAATCGTCGCCGTGCGGGGTGTCGGCGGCTACCAGCGCTGGGCAACGACTATCGACGACGCGCTCGGCGAAGCCTTCGACAAGACGGCCAAGATGCTTGGCCTGCCCTATCCCGGCGGACCGAATGTCGAAAAGGCGGCACAGGCCGGCAACGCCTCGCGCTTTGCCTTTCCGCGTCCGATGAAGGGCTCGGCCCAGCCCGACTTCTCCTTCTCCGGCCTCAAGACCGCCGTGCGCCAGGCGGCGAGCGCCATTGCGCCGCTGAGCGACCAGGACGTCGCCGACATCTGCGCCTCGTTCCAGGGGGCCGTAGCCGATGCTCTGGCCGACCGTGTTTCTCGCGCGCTGACGCGCTTTCGCGAGACATTTCCCGGCACCAGGAACCCAGCCCTCGTCGTTGCCGGTGGTGTCGCCGCCAACCGCACGATCAAGACCATGCTGGAGCGGCTCTGCGCCGAGACCGGCTTCACCTTCATTGCGCCGCCACTGAAACTTTGCACCGACAATGCGGCGATGATCGCCTGGGCCGGCATCGAGCGGCTGCGCGAGGGCATGGCGCAAGAGAACGGCTTCGATTTCGTGCCGCGCTCGCGCTGGCCGCTGGACAGCATCTCGGCGCCGATGGTCGGCTCCGGCCGGCGCGGAGCCAAGGCATGAACGAGGTGGCAATGAGCGGCAACGTCACCGCGCCAAGCGGCTGGCGCGTTGCCGTGCTCGGCGGCGGCGCCTGGGGCACTGCCTTGGCC
>NZ_RZPL01000639.1:0-3355 GCF_004022805.1 Mesorhizobium sp. M7A.F.Ca.CA.002.04.1.1
TCGCTAACCAGTTGCCTGAGTCGCTTTGCGGTCGCTTGCGGTGTTGCATCGCCAAACAGCATCTGCTCGTCGGGGAAAGTCGGCAATGCGATGTCGGTGGCGGCAAGGGCTTCGACGATCGCTGCCTGTGCATCCTCGCGATTGCGCCAAAGCCGCGGCCGGTAGTTGGGATCGAAGGCGACAAGTGAACCGGCCGAGCGCGCCTTGGCGACAGCCGCCAGCAATACGGCGCGCGCGGCCTCATCCAGAATTGCCAAAGTGATTCCGGAAAAATAGACAAGCGCCTGATTTACCAGGTTTTCCGACAATGCAACCGGGTCTGAGGCGAGCTGCCGCGCGGCGGCGTCGCCGCGCCAGTAGGTGAAGGAACGCTCGGCCCCGGTCAGCGTGATGGCATAGAGGCCAGGCCGTGCGCCCGCTATGATCGGGCTGGAGCCGATGCCGATGCCGTTCTGGCCTAAGAAATCGATCTGGGCTTGCGAGAACGGATCGTCGCCGAAGGCCGAGACATAGGTTGCCGGCCGCTCAGTGCTCAGCGCGTGCAGCGCCCACAGCGTGTTGAACGTGTCGCCGGCAAAGCCCATGCGCCAGTTCGGTCCGGTCTGGCCCGACAGTTCGAGCATGCATTCGCCGATCGAGGCGACGCCGGTTCCCGCCATCTACAATCCTCCAGTGCTTCCCGGTGCTGTAGCTTTTTGCCATCGGCAGCGCCATGCTTGGCAAGCAGGGTTTTTTCCGCCACAGCGTTTTCCCACAGGCTGGCGGGATGCGATCCGTTCGGCAGAGCGTTGTCTGCAGAAGAGGAACCGGTTTGGCATCGATATGGCGTTATCTTCTGGCGGGTCTTGGTCTGGCTGCCTTGCTGGTCGGCATTCTCGCGGTCGTCTTCCTGACGGCGCCGCGTTCGTCGCTGCCAGCCGGCCCGGATGTCGCGCGGACGAAGAAAACCGACAACGGGCTGTACGTGGCGAGTTTCGTGCCGGAACGGGGCGTGGTGCGGCAGGGCGAACTGGAATCCTGGCTGCTGACCCTGAAGACAAAGACAGGGGCTTCGGTGGAGCGCGCCGCGATCGCCATCTCCGGCGGCATGCCGCAACACAATCACGGCCTGCCGACCAGCCCGCAGGTCACCGATTACCTGGGCGAAGGCCGTTACCGCATCGAGGGGCTGAAATTCACCATGAGCGGCTGGTGGCAACTTCGTTTCGCCATCTCATCCGGCGCCGGCTCCGATACCGTACTGTTCAACGTGGTGCTGTGAGCGATCGATGAAGCGCCTTTTCCGCTTTCTGGCGCTGATGGTCGCCGTCGTCCTCGTGGGCTGCGGCAAGCCTGATTTTTCCGACGCAGAAAAGAAGACTATCGCTTCGCTGGCGCTGTCGTCGCTGCCGGCGCTCAAGGCCGACACCACCAATCGTTTTGCCGACGTGCCGGCCGCCGCCGCACTCGGCTCGACGCTGTTCTTCGATCAGGGCATGAGCGGTGACGGGTCGGTATCCTGTTCGACCTGCCACAAGATCGACCGCCAGTTCCAGGACGACCTGCCGCAGGCGGTCGGCGTCGGCCACACCAACCGGCGCACCATGCCGCTGGCCGGCGTGGCGCACGATCCCTGGTTCTTCTGGGATGGCCGTCGCGACAGCCTGTGGGCGCAAGCGTTGACGCCGCTCGAAAATCCACTGGAGCAGGCGGGAAACCGCGCTGCCTACGCGCATTACATCAAGGCGCGCTTCGGCGAGCGCTATGAGCGCATTTTTGGGCCGCTGCCCGATTTTTCCGGCATGCCGTTGAATGCCAGCCCACTTGGAAACGATGCCGAGAAAGCAGCCTGGAATGCCATGAGCAGCGCGCAGCGCGACGCCATCAACGGTGTCTTCGTCAATATCGGCAAGGCGATTGCCGCCTTCGAACGCTCGATCGCGCCCACGCCAGCGCGCTTCGACCGCTTTGCGCTGGACCTCGCCACCGGTGCCGAGCCGAAGGGCGATGCTGTCTTTTCCAAACAAGAAATCCTTGGGCTTAAACTGTTCATCGGCAAGGCCAATTGCGTGACCTGTCACAACGGCCCGCGCTTCACCGACAACAGCTTTCACAACACCGGCGTGCCGCCTGTTGCGGGCCTGCCGCCGGATCGCGGCCGCATCGATGCCGTGCACCAAGTCGAGGCCGACCCGTTCAACTGCCTTGGCGCCTATCGGGACGGCGAGGTTGCCGCCTGCGGCGAACTGCGCTTCATGGTCAAGAATGCGCCACAACTCATCCGCGCCTACAAGACGCCGTCTCTGCGCGGTGCGGCAACGCGACCGCCCTATATGCATGCCGGGCAGTTTTCGTCGCTCGACGAGGTCGTGGCGCACTATGCGAAGGCCGCGCCCAGCGTCGAAGGGGTATCAGAGGTTCACCCGTTGGAGCTTTCAGACCGAGAACGCGCTGCTCTGGTGGCGTTCTTGAAGACGCTTTCGGAGTGATCTACCGATCCTTCACGGTCTCCATCGCCACAAAGGTCGAGGTCTGGGCGACATGGGGCAGGGCCGAGATGCGCTCGCCGAGGACGCGGCGGTAGGCGGCGATGTCCCTGGTGCGGACTTTCAGCAGATAATCGAAGCTCGATGCCATCATGTGGCACTGTTCGATCTCCGGCACAGCCTGTACGGACCGGTTGAAGGCGTCGAGCGCGGCGGATCTGGTGTCGGACAATTTCACCTGGACGAATGCGACATGGCCTTCGCCCATGCGCTCGCGGTCGACGATCGCCTGGTAGCCTCTGATATAGCCGTCCTTCTCAAGCCGCTTCACCCGCGCCTGCACCGGCGTCTTCGACAGGCCGACCTTTGCGGCTAGTTCTGACATGGAAAGCCGGCCATCGCTTGCAAGTGCGGCCAGGATATTCCGATCTATGCGGTCCAATTGGTCTTCTGTCATCGAAATCGCAGTCCAAATGTCAATTATATGCCGCTAGGATAGATCGAATGACCTGCAATGTCGATTTCTTTGGACCGGCCGAAATTTTGCACTTGTGCTAGCTTGCGCCATTCGGTCCGGTGACCGCCGGCCCGATCCCCTTTGCTCGATCCACGGGACCGCCATGCCAGCGCTCGATGCCATCCGCCAGCAGATCCGCGCCAACTACCTGCCCGACGAAGACGAGGCCGTGAAGCGGCTTGCCGAGGCGACGGGGCTCTCCGGGAAAGACCGCAAGGCGATCTCGGCTCGCGCCGCCGATCTGGTGCGCGCGGTGCGCGGCTCGTCGGATCCAAGGCTGATGGAAGTCTTCCTCTCCGCGTACGGTCTCTCCACCAAGGAAGGCGTGGCGCTGATGTGCCTGGCCGAGGCACTGCTGCGCGTGCCCGATACC
>NZ_RZPL01000063.1:0-13473 GCF_004022805.1 Mesorhizobium sp. M7A.F.Ca.CA.002.04.1.1
GGGAAGAGCTGGACACGCCCACCTCCGGCGCGCCGGCGCCGGAAGGAACGACAGTGGAAGACCACGATACCGGCGCCGCGCGAACCTATGATGGACGCAGCAGGCGCTTCAGTGTTTTAAGTTGTCGCCAGACTAACAGCGCCGTGCCCGATCACCAAGAGCCGCATGCCGAATTTTACCGGCAGGCCGCTGACCGCCGTTCCGGCGCGGCCGCGTGATGAATCCGCACGCCGCAGTTGCCGGCGCAACGCCTGCCGGCATCTCTTTCGGGCGCCCCACGGACAAATCTTGCCGGCCGCCGCTGCGACAAGGGTTCGCGGTTGAATAGCCGGCTTCGATGAGGCATTTCTGAAATGAGCGGAAGAATCCGGCGCAGCCGGCCTCCCACCAGCCACGAAAGGAAGCGGACCCCGCAACGCATGGCAGTCAGGCAATGAACTGGAGACGCTATTTCTGGCCGGTCGTCGGCATCGCGGCGGTGATCTTCTCGCTGCTGCTGCTCTGGCACGAACTGCGCGGCATTTCGCTCGACGATGTCTGGGACGGCATCGCTGCCATTCCGACCCGCGGCTGGGTTCTTGCCGCGCTGAGTTCGATCATCGCCTATGCTTCGCTCGCCGGCTACGACCACATCGCGCTTCTGCATATCGGCAAGCGCGTGTCGTGGCTGTTCGTCACGCTGTGCTCCTTCACCACCTATGCGCTGTCGCACAACATTGGCGGTTCGGTGTTCTCGGGCGCCGTCATCCGCTACCGCGCCTACGGTACCAGGGGCCTGACCGGACAGGATGTCGGCGTGCTGGTGGCGGTCTGCTGGATCACCTTCGTGCTGTCGACGATTTTGGCCTCGGGCCTCGTTCTGGTGTTCGAGCCTGAGATACTCGACCGATTTTCCGGCATCGCCCATCATGGCCTGTCCGAAGCGGCCGGTATCGCGATGCTGCTGCTCGTCGCCGCCTATATCTTCGGCAGCTGGCTGCATCTGCGCCCGCTGAAGATCGCCAGCTTTCAGCTGCATTATCCGGCGCTGCCGATCGTCGCCCGGCAGTTGCTGATCGGCCCGATCGAACTGCTGGCCGCCGCCGCGATCATCTTCTTCGCCCTGCCCGCGGCCCACAATCCCGGCTACTTCGTCATACTGGGCGTCTTCCTCGTCTCCTTCTCGATCGCGCAGATCTCGCATGCGCCGGGCGGACTCGGCGTGTTCGAGGTGGTGTTCCTCGCCGGCCTGTCGGACATGGATCCGGTCGGCGTGCTGGCGGCGCTGCTGGTGTTCCGGCTGTTCTACCTGATCGTCCCGCTGATTCTGGGCCTGGGCATCGTGCTGTTCTTCGAACGCTCGCAGTTCAGCCGGACGGAGCCTTGAGGCGTGGAATAGGACTGGGCGCCGCGCGCCGGCATCTGCAGTGTGGCGTCCTGTCGAAACGTGCCATTGACGCACAGAGCAGGCTTGACTATTTTCCGCTGGCGGCTACAAGGCAGCGCTCACAGCGGCTTGCCCGCTCGGCCCGCACGGTTTTCACGTTTATCGTGATATTCAAGATCGTGCCTGCTGGGGAATAGGTTAACGGTAGACCCACGGACTCTGACTCCGTTAGTCCTGGTTCGAATCCAGGTTCCCCAGCCACTCCTCTTCTCTCGATCAAAACAATCACCAACGCTCATCATCGTGAAATGCTCCCTGGCGACCACCTGACGGGATTCCAGCTATGGTGGGTTGCGGCGGGGTGACATTTATAGGATCGTCAAAGGATCGAAATTATCGAAGGAAGAACGGAATGCGCGCTTTGGTCTTCATCGGATTTCTGATGTTCGTTACTTTCTTGGTTGGCTGCACGACAGACAAGGGGAATGCCAGTCAAACCCAGACTGCGGAAGACAAGGCGCAGTGTACCGGCTTTGGTTTTAAACAAGGCACGGATGCTTTTGCCAATTGCATGATGAAGCTTTCGTCGCAGCGACAAGGCCAACAGCCCCAAGATCACGATGCACTCCTTCGCCGGTATAAGTCCTTAAGTATGGCTCGGCGCGGTGATGATCGGTATCCTGTATGCAGCGCCTCCGACATGGACAATGAACTCGATACTTCGGCAAATAAATGGATTGGCCCCAATTGCCAGATGGCACCAGATTAAGCGAGTGGAGTGCTGTACCAGCGACCCCGTCGAACGCGCCAAGCGTGAAATTCAAGACACCGCCGCAACACCAGTCGATCCAACGAGCCGGCATATTTATTCCGGCGTTCGCCGCATCGCGCGCCGTGTCGTCACTTACCCTGCCTTCCTGTAGGCCGCTTCGGCTGCGTGATTTCCTTCGATGAAGCCGAGGCCGATTCCGGTCGCGCTCCACTCCCGGCACCCGGCCTCTGCTACATCGAGGAGCATGGAGCAAACGCGTAATGGTCAGTGACAGCCGATTCCTTCTCGAACGCATCAGCCAAGGCTGCGTGACGCTCTCCGACGACGAATTCGTCATCGACAGGCTGGTCAAGTATTTCGGCAATGGCAGGATCCGCTGGCACGTCGAATTCCGCGGGCATCGCATCGAGCTGACGACAGGCCAGCTTAAGAAGCAGCCGACCTTCCGCAGGAAAATGCTCGAACAGACAGGGGTGCTGCCGCCCCAGCGTGCCGGGACCAACTACAGGCGATGGGCAGTCGATCTGAGGAAGAATGCCGTCGAGCTTCCTTGGCGGGATAGGCCGGTGGATAGCGGCTTCGCCATCGACAGGCTCGCCAGCCACGGCGACGGGCGCTGGACGGTCGAATATCAAGGCAAGACCATCAAATTCACGACGACGAAACTCCGCAGGCAGGTGAGTTTCCGCAAACGCATGCTGGCCAAGGCCAAGGTGCTGCCGCCCGAGTTGACCCCGGCTGCCTATCGGAAGTGGATGGACTGGCTCATTCAAAACGCCACCGAGGCTGCTCCGCAGGCCGGCGATGCCTTGATGACCGAGAAAAGCTGGCTTGACGACCTGCCTGAGCTAGCCGGCTGGCAAAATGAAACGGTGCCCGAAGAGACCGGCTAAGGGCGGCGATAGTCTCCAATGCAAGCAGCGATGGCACTCGTTGCGTTTGCCATGCCTGCCAGTTTCGGCACACATTGATGGCGAAGGAGTCTGACCAGAGCTGGCTCGCTGGCAATCAGAATTGAAATGAGACGACATGGACCGCTTCGACCTCGGCACCTACCGCCGCCCCATCTCCACTCGCTCGACAGAAACCCAGCGTTGGTTCGATATTGGCCTTAACTGGTGCTACGGCTTCAACCATGAGGAAGGCATCAAGTGTTTTGAGAAGGCGCTGGAGACGGATCCTCACTGCGCGATGGTTCACTGGGGCATCGCCTATGCCGCTGGACCTTTCTACAATCTGACCTGGAAGGAGCATGGCGAGGCCGAGGCCGACAGCGCGACCAAACGCTGCTTCGAGCATGTCCAACTGGCCAGGGCCAATGCGGCTTCCGCCAGTGAGATCGAGAAGCGGCTGATCGAGGCGCTGGCCGCCCGCTTCCAGAAGCCACACCGGGTGAGCCTGGAGGAATTCGAACGTTGGGATGACGCCTATGCCGCCGCGATGCGGCTTGTGTATCGGGACTTTCCCGATGACCATGATGTGATGGCACTGCTGGTCGAAGCACTGATGATGCGCACGGTGCGGCGGCTGTGGAACCTCAAGACCGGCGCGCCGGCGCCGAATTCCGATGTCGTCGAGGCGCTCGACGTCTGCGAGCGGTCGATCCGGCTTGCCGATGAGGCCGGCGCAGCACAACATCCGGCGATCGTCCACCTGCACATCCATCTCCTGGAAATGTCCACCATGCCGGAGCGCGGCATGCGGTCAGCGGATCTGCTCGGCGAGATGTGCCCCGATGCCGGGCATATGAACCACATGCCGGGGCACATCTATGTGCTGTGCGGCGAGTATGAGAAAGCAAAACGCGCCAGCGAAAAGGCGGTGCGCGCCAACGACCTCTATCTCGCCTATGCCGACGAGCCGACCTATTATTTGCTCGGCTGCTGCCACGATCTGCATCTGATGATGTTCACCTGCATGTTGTCGGGCCAGCACCAGTCTGCACTGTGGGCCGCCGACAGGGTGCGCAGCCTGGTCGCGCGCGACGTGGTCGCCATCCAGGGCCGGCCAAAGCTCACGCAGACGGTGGAAGGCTACCATGCGATGAAATCGCATGTGCAGGTGCGCTTCGGCCGCTGGCAGGAGATCATCGACGAACCGATCACCGAGGAGCCGGGCCTCTATGTGCTGACGGCGGCCATGCAGCGCTACGCCAAGGGTGTGGCGCATGCGACGCTCAAGCATTTCGCTGAGGCTGAACGTGAGCGCGAAGAGCTCCATCGGCATCTGAAAGGCATTGCGCCCGAGCGGCGCTTCCTCAGCAACCCGGCGCAAGCTTCGCTGGCTGTCGGTGCCGCCCTGCCTGTGCAGGACGAGCGCGCAGCAAGGCTGCTGTCACTGACGCGAAGTCTGCCTGTCGCCACTGTTGCGGCCGATCGGCTAGAGCAATTCCAGGAAAAGTGTGAAACGGTTTTCCGTCCGGAATTGCGTCAAAACAAGGAGTTAGAGCGGGTCGCCGTCTCCGTGAAACGGTGAACTGCTTTAGCCAAACAAATTGTCGGCCAGATCGTCGTTGGCGGTGGAAACCTCGCCGCCCGGGTATGTCACCTGCCGATCAGCCAAGGCTCCATGCTGCGTCGTCCCACGCCTTCGATCAGCACGGAGCAGTCTATCTCATCGTGAAGTTGGGCGTTTGGGTCAGACGAAAGCCAGGAAGCATAGGAGCGAAGCTGCTTGAGCCTGGCTGTTTTCTCAAGCCGTGCCTGGCGCTCATCCTCGGCTGGTTGAGCCGGTCCTTTGTTCTTCTGGGCAGGAAATTGCATCCTGGCTCTCCTCGGTCACCGAGCCTGTGGAGACGGACTCAATCGGGCGTTGGCCCGTTGTCGCTCCGGTCTCTGCGGTTCTGAAGCCAACACATGCGCTGACGGGAGTCGCCATTCATCTTGATGATGGCGGACCCTTATCAACAATGCACCCGCGCCACCGCCGGGTGCTCCTGGTCCGGGTTCACTGCGCGCACGGCACTCGGCAGTCGGACGCAACTGCAGGAAATGGAACCAGATCGGCCGTGCGACGTCATAGAAGCAGGTGCCCATACGGGAGTGTGACCTCCATGATCAGGCTCGTTCTTGTCGCGGTCGCCATGCTCGTCATCGCATGCGATGCAACGGCGGCGGCAAAACTGGACGCGGCCGCCGTCAACAACGCCCAATTTGACGGCAGCGAAGCGAAAGGCGTCAGTGCGACCGTGCTGAAGGCGCAAATCCTCCTGGATCGTGCACGCTTCTCGCCAGGCCTGATCGATGGCCGCAAGGCAGAGAACTTCACCCGGGCAGTCAGTGCGTTCCAAGCGGCCAACGGATTGCCTGCCGACGGCAAGCTCACCCGCGAGACATGGGACAAGCTGGTCGCGACCTCCTCGCGCCCCGCGATTGAGACCTACGATTTGACACGCAAGGATGTGCATGGGCCGTTCACCAGGCGAATTCCGGCGCGCATGGAGAGGATGGCCCGCCTGCCCAGGCTGGCCTACCACAATGCCCTGGAAAAGATGGCGGAGCGCTTCCACATCAGCGAGCAACTGCTTGAACGGCTCAATCCCGGCATCGGCTTCAGGAGGGCGGGGCAAAAGCTGCTCGTGCCAGCTGTCACCCGAGGTGATCCGCCGCAAGACATCGCGAGCGTCGAGGTCGACAAGAGCGCTCGCCAGGTTCGGGTGCTTGACCCTTCCGGCAAAGTGCTTGCGACGTACCCCGCCTCGATCGGAAGTCAGGAGAAGCCCGCGCCGAGTGGCCAGGCGGAGGTCAAACGCGTGGTGCACCACCCAGCCTATCATTACGATCCCGAGTTTGCCTTCAAGGGAGTGAGGAGCAAGCGCCCCTTCACGATCGCTGCCGGGCCAAACAATCCGGTGGGATCGGTCTGGATCGACTTGTCCATCGATAGCTACGGCATTCACGGGACTCCGGACCCAGGCAAGATCGGAAAGACCTTCTCGCATGGTTGCATCAGGCTGACCAACTGGGATGCCGAAGACCTCGCCTCCGAAGTGCAAAAAGGCACAAAGGTCGTCTTCAAGGACGAAGCGGCAGGATCGGTCGAACAGGGATCGCAGTAGGTAGGCGATACGGCCTACCCACTTTCGACCGTGCGACTAGTCACACGGTCGTGTGACTGGCGTCGCCGAGGGCGTGGAGCGGCCCTTTACCCCAGCCACTTCTCGTAGTCGGACACCAGCAGATGGATCGGGGCAACGTCTTCGTCGATGTTGGAAAAACGGCCGATCGGTTCGCGAAACCCATTGTCGGTGAGATCGTCGTTGACGGTCGAGACCTCGCCGATCAGCACATCCTTGCCCTCGGCCCAAAAGGCATGCCAGACGCCGGGCAGCAGCGTGACGCTTTGGCCCGGGTCGAGCTTCAGGAGCCCGCCCGCAGGCAGCCTGTGGATGGTTCCGTCGACCGGCACCGAAACCTCGGCCTTGGGATCGATGCCGCCGTCGCGGTCATGCATGAACAGTTCCAGCACCAGCTTGCCGCCGCCACGGTTGATGATGTCCTCGGCCTTGACGTTGTGGCGATGCATCGGCGACAGCTGGTCCTTGCGCGAGATCATGATTTTCTCGGCATAGAGCATGCCCATGCCCTTCTTCATGTCCTCGTAGCGGCCGTTGCGAACGGTGAACAGGAACAGGCCGAGCTCCTTGAACTTCTCCTGACCGTAATCGGTGATGTCCCAGCCGAGCCGCGAGGTAAACACGGCCGCGGAGTCGGCCTGGCGCGCCTTCGCCTCCTGCGGCGACCAATAGGCGAAGGGCGGCATGATGTAGCCGAACGAGCGGATGAAAGCGTCGGCTTCGCGGATGATGTCGTTGATGGCGGAGCGCTTCATGATCATGATCCCTTCGTATCGATTTGTCTGGCAAATCGCATAGCCGAACGTCGATGCGGTGTCGATCCATCTCGCCGCCCTGCCCGGTCTTGCGCTTAGGCGCATGGACCACAGATCCGCTTCGCTGGCCGCGTGACATCGCGGATTTTCAGGGCCATAAAACCCGCGGATTCCTCATGGGGTGAAAGATGATGCCGACCGTCCACGACCTCGATACGCCGTCGATTCTCATCGACGCCGCGCGCGCCGAAGCCAACATTGCCCGCGCCCAGGCGCATGCCGACAAGAACGGGCTGAAGCTCAGGCCGCATATCAAGACGCACAAATTGCCCTATTGGGCGAAGAAGCAGGTGGCGGCCGGCGCCGTCGGCATCACCTGCCAGAAGATCGGCGAGGCCGAGGTGATGGCCGATGCCGGGCTGGCCGATATTTTTCTTCCCTACAACATCCTTGGGCGCGCCAAGCTGGAGCGGCTTCTGGCGCTGCACGGGCGCGTCACCCTGTCGGTGACAGCGGACAGCATGGAGACGCTCGAAGGGCTGGCAACCACCTTCACCGATGCCGGTCATCGTCTACCGGTGCTGGTCGAATGCGACACCGGCATGGGACGCTGCGGCGTGCAGTCGGCCGATGAAGCGGTTGCGCTGGCAAGACAGATCGACAGAACCGGTGGCCTCGCCTTCGGAGGACTGATGACCTACCCGGCCGCCGGGAAGGCAGCGGAGGCCGAAGCCTGGCTCGCCGACGCCAAGCAGGCGCTGGCCGCATCGGGCCTCGCCTGCGAACGCATCTCCAGCGGCGGCACGCCGGATATGTGGCGCTCCAGCGATACATCTGTTGTCACGGAGTATCGTCCAGGCACCTACATCTATCTCGACCGCTATCAGGTCGCCAAAGGCGTCGGCACGCTCGACGATTGCGCGCTGACGGTGCTGTCGACGGTGGTCAGCCATCCCACCGCGACGCGCGTTATCCTCGATGCCGGCAGCAAGGCGCTGTCCAGCGACACGCTGGGTCTCGCCGATTTCGGCGAGTTGCCCGGCGTGCCGGGAGCGCGGGTGACGGGCCTGAGCGAGGAGCACGGCACCGTCACGCTTTCGGGTGACGGCAAATTGCGCATCGGCGAGCGCGTGCGTGTGGTGCCCGACCATTGCTGCGTCGTCACAAACTTGTTCAACGAGGTCAATCTGATCGACGGCGACAAAGTGCTGGAAACGCTGCCTGTGGCGGCGCGCGGAAGGATGGGGTGAACTAAGAAGCGTCTTGCCTTCTCACACAAGGGGAGAAGGGGGAGAGCGCTCCGCCTGCCGTGCCGCGACCCTGCGCATGGCAATCACCCGGCGACGGCGGATTTCGGTGCGCATCGCCATCAGGTGCAGCGCGAAGAACAGCACGGTGAAGCCGAGCGCCATCACCAGAAGCGGCCACAGCAGGCTGGGGTCGATGGTGGAGCCGCCCATGCGGAACACCGAGGCCGGCTGATGCAGCGTGTTCCACCAGTCGACCGAGAATTTGATGATCGGGATGTTGATGAAGCCGACCAGCGTGATGATGGCGGCGGCCCAGGCGGCGCGGCTGGCATCGTCGAGCGCACGGGTCAGCGCGATGATGCCGAGATACATCAGGAACAGCACGAAGACCGAAGTCAGCCGCGCATCCCAGACCCACCAGGTGCCCCACATCGGCTTGCCCCAGATCGAACCGGTGATCAGCGCCAGCGCGGTGAAGACCGCACCGATGGGTGCGGCTGATTTCAGCGCGACATCGGCCAGCGGATGCCGCCAGACGAGCGTGCCGAGCGCCGAGACCGCCATCAGCGTGTAGCACATCATGGCCAGCCAGGCGAAAGGCACGTGGATGTACATGATGCGGACGGTGATGCCTTGCTGGAAATCCTCAGGCGCGGCAAAGCTCATATAGAGCCCGACTGCGAGGATCAGTGCGGCGATCGTGGCCAGCCATGGCACGACCTTGTCCGCCAGCCCGACGAAGCGCGTCGGGTTGGCGAGATCCATCCAGCTTGTCAGGCGTGAAGTCGTGTCGCTCATGCGGTTCTACATAAACCGCCGCGGCGTTCGGGGCAATCGAGCGGTGGTGTCGCAGGGCTGCAGCGCTTTGCCTTCTCCCCTGTGGGAGAAAGCAGAGACGTGCCTGATCAGGCGGCCGCTTCCTGCTGTTGCAGCACGGTGCGGCTGAGGCGGCGGACCTCCTCGTCGTTGAGCAGGCCGCCAGCGCGCAGCAGGCTGGCAAAGCGGCCATTGCGCAGCGACAGCTCGGTGAAGCCGCCCATCTCGACCACCCTGCCCTTGTCCATGAACACGACCAGATCGGCGTCGCGAACGGTGGTCAGGCGGTGGGCGATGATGAAGGTGGTGCGGTCGCGGCGCAGTTCGTCGATCGCTTCCTTGACGCGGTCCTCGGTCTCGACGTCGAGCGCGCTGGTCGCCTCGTCGAGCACCAGGATCGGTGCGTCCTTCAGCACGGCACGGGCAATGGCGATGCGCTGACGTTCGCCGCCCGACAGCTGGCCGCCACGTTCGCCAACCACCGTGTCGTAGCCATTGCTCTTGGACAGGATGAAGTCCTGTGCGGCAGCCGCATTGGCGGCGGCATGGATCTCGTCATTGCTTGCATCGGCGCGGCCGACACGGATGTTGTCCTCGATCGAGCGGTTGAGCAGGCCGGCATCCTGGAACACCGTGGCGATCGAATGGCGCACCGACTTGCGGGTCACGGTGCGGGTGTCGATGCCGTCGATCAGGATACGGCCATGGGACGGCGAGAAGACACGCTGCAGCAGGTTGATGAGCGTGGTCTTGCCGGCACCCGTCGGGCCCACGATGGCGACGGTCTGGCCCGCCTGCACCTCGAAGGACACGTCGTCGATGCCTTGGCCGGAATTGGCGAATTCAAAGCCGACATTCTCGAAGCGCACATGGCCGGTGACGTTGGAAAGATCGCGCAAGCCGTCCGGCTCGGCGGAATCAGCCGCGGAGTCCTCGAGATGGTAGAAATCCTCGAGCTTGGCACGGGCCTCGGAAATCTGGTTGGCGAAAGCCGACATCTGGTCGAGGCGAGCGATCAGCATCGTGGCAAAACCGGTGAAGGCAATGACGTCGCCGACACCCAACTGACCATGAGTCACGAGATAGGAGCCGATCGACAACACGATCAGCATCGAGATTGCCGATGACAGACGGTGCAAGGCATTGGCCAGCGCCCACCAGTCGAGCACAGGGTTCTGCGCGTCGAGCAGGTTCTTGACGTAGCGGCGCAGCGTATCGGCCTCGTGGCCGAGGCGATTGTAGCTCTGCAGCACCGCAACGTTGCTGACCGAGTCGGTCACATGCGCGAACACCTTGTGGTAGTGGCGCTCGACCGCAGCCTGGCCCGCCTTGGTGCGGCGCATGACCATCCGGCCGATGCCGACATAGAGCAGCCCGAGGCCAAGCAGCACCAGCGACATGCGCAGGTCCATGCTGATCGCGGTCGGAACCAGCAGTACGAGGGCGACAGCCGTGGACAGATGCTGGCGCATGAATTCGAGCCAAAGGCTGAACAGGGTTTCGACGGCACGCAGCATCGTGTGCAGCGCATTGGAGGTGCCGTGCTGATGGTGCCAGGCGAGCGGCATGGTGATCACGCGCTCGAACGACTCGCAAAGCACTTCGCTGCGCCGCGCGTGGGCAAAGCGGTCAGCGCCGCGCGCCACCATGACGAAGGCAACGATGTTGAAGGCGCCGAGACCGGCCCACATGACCAGGGTGGTGAAGACAGAGCCACGCTCGGAGATGGCGCCGATGACGCGACCGAACATAATCGGCTCGAGAAGCGCTACGATGGCGAGAGCCACGTTGGCCGAACAGATCAACGCAACGCGTTTCCTGTCCGCGGCCAGATAACCGAGAGCTCGCCAGTAGATTTGCAGAAGGGTCACCCCAGTTACTCCGCCACGCTGTTTATTGTGCACTGCATCATTTTATTCGTACCGGTTGATACGTCGCAAAACAATGGCCGTGTACCCCTTCAGTTCCCTTAGAGCGAACAAAAGATGGCGACGTTCCGAAATCTGCCGTGATCACCTAACGGTTTGAGAAGACAGGTAAAATGTCAGGCATGCGGCGAAATCATGGCAGTTGGCACGTGCTGCCATAATTTTAATCAGCAACAATGTCGGGCGGATGACTGAGGCCGAAATCGCCTTTCGCGAAGTATAAAGCAAAACAAAGCTGCAGGATGCCCTTCCAGGCGAAGGGTGGCCAAACCCTCACCGCTCGCGGCTACTCCTATGGGACGCCTCAAGCCTTTGATTTCATAGACTTCTCGGCGGGATGCCCGTCAACGGCAGACGGCAACGCCAGGCGGGATGGGGCCTCTCATCCCGCCTGGCGTGACAAAAGTCGCGGTCGGGGCCTCAGCCCCGAGCGCATGCTTTTTGGGCAACAGGCCTCAGGCCGGAATCCTGACGACAACCTCGGCAACTTCGCCGTCCTTCAGCTCGACTGCCGAAGCCTTGGTCTTTGCCCCATTCACCTCCAGCGACACGGCCTTGGCCTTATTGTCGCGGATGACACGAACCTTGAGTTCCGCCCCCAGCATTTTGAGATTTGCCGAGTACCCATCCCAGTGGCTTGGCAGCTTCGGCTTGAACTGGACACGCTTGCCGCGCCGTTCGATGCCCAGAATGCCTTCGACCGCAGCCCTGTAGAGCCAGCCGGCAGAGCCGGTGTACCAGGTCCAGCCGCCACGGCCGCCCTTGCCGTTGCCGGCATTGTCGTCCCCGGCATAGATGTCGGCCGCCACGACATAGGGCTCGACTCGATAGTGCTCGGCCGTGGCCTCGTCGGTCGCGTGGTTGACGGGATTCAGCATCGAGAAACAACGATAAGCCTCGTCGACCTGCCCCATCTCGGCAAGCGCGATGACGAACCATGTGGCGGCGTGGGTGTACTGGCCGCCATTCTCGCGCACGCCAGGCGGATAGCTCTTGATGTAACCGGGGTCCTTTTCCGTCTTCGAGAATGGCGGCGTGAACAGCTTGACGATCTTCAGCTTGTCGTCGACGAGCAGCTTCGTTGCTTGCTCCATGGCGGTGGTCGACCGTGCCGGGTCGCCCTCTCCCGAAAGCACGCTCCAGGACTGGGCGATCGAGTCGATCTTGCACTCCTGCGAGTTGCGAGACCCCAAAGGCGTGCCGTCGTCGAAACTGCCGCGCCGGTACCATTCGCCGTCCCATGCGGTGCTCTCAAGCGCCCGCTTCAGAACATCGGCATGCTTTGCCCAGGCCTGTGCTCGCTTGGCATCACCCTCGGTCTTGGCGACGGGCGCGAAATCGCCCAGCGTCTTCAGCAGGAACCAGCCGAGCCAGACGCTCTCGCCCTTGCCGTGCTCGCCGACGCGGTTCATGCCGTCGTTCCAGTCGCCGCCGAGGATCAGCGGCAGGCCCGCGGGGCTGCTGCGCTTGATGGCGAGATCGAGCGCACGCGCGCAATGGTCGTAGAGCGTCGCTGTCTTCTTCGAGATTTCCGGGGTGAAGAAGGCATCGTGCTCGCCCTCGCCCAGCGGCTGTCCATCGATGAAGGCCAATTGCTCCTTGAGGATGGAGGCATCGCCGGTGACCAGCAAATAGCGCGCCGTAGCGTGGGCAAGCCAGACCACGTCGTCGGAGATCAACGTGCGTACGCCAGCACCCGTGCGCGGCAGCCACCAGTGCTGCACGTCGCCTTCGGGGAACTGCCGCCGCGCCGCGTTGAGGATCTGGTCGCGCGCCAGCTGCGGGTCATGTGCCAGCAGCGCCAGCGTATCCTGCAACTGGTCGCGGAAGCCGAAGGCGCCGCTGGCCTGATAAAAGGCCGAGCGGGCGCGGATGCGGCAGGCCAGGCTTTGATAGGGAAGCCAGTGGTTGACCATGGCGTCGAGCGCCTTGTCGGGCGTCTCGACCTGGATGGTGTCGAGGAAGCCGCGCCATTCGCGCTCATTGTCGGCCAATCGCTGGTCGAAGTCCTTGGCCCGATGCTCCTGCACCAGCGCGCTCGCCTCCTCGACCGACTCGGCGTCGCCGAGCAGCCAGAGCAGCGTCACGTCGCCGCCTGCCGGGATCTCGACGTCGCGGGCAATCGCCGCGCACGGATCGTCGCCGGCCTCGACACGGCCAGACAGCGCCGCACCGCTCAGCACCGCCTGCGGTAGCTCGCTGGAGCCATGCCGGCCCAGGAACTCCGATCGGTCTGTCGTCACCGAATGGACGCCGCCGTCGGCCGCCAGGAACGCAACCCGCTCGCCGAAATCCAGCCCGTAGGGGTTTTGTGCGAGCAGCGCCCCACTGGCGGCATCCCGCGACGGGACGATGGTTGCCGCAGTGCGCGACCGATGCCCGCCGAGCACCCATTCGGCATAGGCATAGACACGCAGCCGCGCCGGCACCGAGCCGGAATTCTGGATGCGCAGCCGCGAGATTTTCAGGGAATCGACCGGATCGACGACATGGGTAAGGTCCATCGACAAC
>NZ_RZPL01000640.1:0-3353 GCF_004022805.1 Mesorhizobium sp. M7A.F.Ca.CA.002.04.1.1
GCTGCAGACGCTGTTGCCCGGCATGCCGTCCTGGGCCGGGTGGCTCGGCGGCATCATCGCGGCAATAGCGCTTGCCTTCGGCATGGCGTTGCTCATCGCGCCGGTGACGGCTGTTGTCGCTGGCCTGTTCCTCGACGATATCGCCGAAGTGGTCGAGCGCACCGACTATCCCGGCGATCCGACCGGCCGCGCCATGCCGGCGCTGCGCTCGCTGGTGCTGTCGGCGCGATTCCTCGGTGTCGTCATTCTCGGCAACATCGTCGCGCTGCTGCTTCTCTTGGTGCCGGGCGTCAACATAGCCGCCTTCTTCATCGTCAACGGCTATCTGCTCGGGCGCGAGTTCTTCGAATTCGCCGCCATGCGCTTTCGCGGCGAAGACGAGGCCAAGGCCTTGCGCAGGCACTATGCCGGCACAGTGTTTCTCGCCGGGCTGCTCATCGCCGCTTTCCTCGCCGTGCCGTTGCTCAACCTGCTGACGCCGCTGTTCGCCGCCGCCATGATGGTGCATCTGCACAAGGCGATCTCGGTGCGGGAAGTGGCTCGCTCCTCGCGCCGCTGAGCATTTTCTTCAGCGCAACAGGAATCCGCGTCCGAGCTCGTCGTCCGCTTCGACGATGAATTCGGCCCGCCCGGAATAATAGGCGCGGCCGCCGACGCGGGCGATGATCGCCTCATGCCGTCCAGCCTTCGCCGTCCGCGCCACGGCTCCGGAAAAACGCGAGCCGGCGATGCTCTCGAATGTGCGCGTCTGTCCGATCGCGATCTCGCCCTTGGCATGCATGGCCGCCAGCCTTGCGGTGACGCCGGAACCGGTTGGCGAGCGATCGACCTCGGCTTCGGCGAAGACGCAGATGTTTTTGGTCACCTCGCCGGAAAATGTGTCGCGGCCGTCGGTCAGGATGGTGCCGTATAGGTAGGCTAGGTCGCCGTGGTCGGGATGCGACAGCGGAAATTCAGCCTTGAGCCTGTCCGTCAGCCCCGTTGCCGCATCGACGAAATCGCGCATCCGGCTTCTGCCGAATTCGAGCCCGAATTGGTGACAATCGGCCAGCGCGTAGAAGGCGCCGCCATAGGCGACGTCGAAGCCAATCGTGCCGTGGCCCGCCAATTCGATCGCCTGTCCACCGGCGAAAAGGAAGGCCGGCACGCTTTCGAACGAAACCGCACCGGCCTTGCCGTCCCTGACCTCGACCGAGGCGACGACCAGCCCGCACGGCGCCTCGATATTGACTGTCGTGACTGGTTCCTGTTTCGCCACCAGCCCTTCATCGATGGCGTAGCGGCCGAGCGCGACGATGGCGTGGCCGCACATCGTGGAATAACCCTCATTGTGCATGAACAGCACGGCGAGGTCGGCGCCGGGCAGGTCCGGCTCGACCAGCAAGGCGCCATACATGTCGTAATGGCCGCGTGGCTCGAACATCAGGATTTTCCTGAGATGATCGAGATGGTCGCGCACATAGGCGCGCTTTTCCAGGATCGTGCCCTTGGGGATACCGGGATAGCCGCCGGTGACGATCCTCAGCGGCTCGCCGCCGGTATGCATGTCGACCACGGTCAGCGTCATGCGACGGGCCCCATTAATCCGAAGATTTGCCGAAGAGGGCCTGCAATTTGCTGAACGGCATGGCGGCGCGGGTGAAGCCGAAGGTGCCGTCTTGCTGGATTTCGCGTGCCGCCGTTTCCAGCATGCCGTAGGCGAAATTGGTCAGCCACGGCCCGAGCGAGATACGCTTGACGCCGGCCATGGCGAGATCGGCGATGGTAAAGCCCGGTACCGCCATGACATTGACCGGCTTGCTGACGGCAGAGCAGAGCGTGCGGATCATCTCGACGTTGCCGATGCCTGGCGCATAGAGTACGTCGGCGCCGGCCTTCTCGAACGCCTGCAGCCGCTTGATCGTGTCGTCGAGGTCGGACTTGCCCCAGAGGAAGTTCTCGGCCCGCGCAGTGAAGACGAAATCGCGTTTCAGGGCCCGCGCCGCTTCCACGGCCGCCGCAACGCGTTCGACGGCGTGCGCAAAATCATAGATCGGCTTGTCCGGATCGCCGGTGTGGTCTTCGATCGAGCAGCCGGCAAGGCCGGCAGCTTCCGCCGCGAAGATGGTTTCGGCGGCCTGCTCGGCGCTGTCGCCCTTGCCTTTCTCGAGGTCGGCCGAGACCGGCAGGCTGGTCGCCGCGGTCACTTCGCGGCAATGGTGGATCATCTGGTCGAAGGTCACCGCGCCGTCCGGCAGGCCGCGCGAAAAGGCAAAGCCGGCGCTGGTCGTCGCCAGCGCCGTGAAGCCGAACGAGCCGAGCAGCTTGGTCGTGCCGATATCCCAGGGATTGGGCACGACGAAGGTCGAGGCATGCAGGTCGCGAAAGATCTTGCCCTTGTCCATGGTAGTTCCCCATCATATGCGGTGTGGCCGAGCGGATTTTATCCTGCTCCATCTGGCCGGGCAAACGAATGCGGTTGGTTCAGAAGCGTTTGGCGTTCTCTCCTGCCAAATTGTTCAGCGCGTCGGAATCCTTGGCGTAGTGCGACGTTGTCTTGTCCCAATGATAGGTGACGGAGATGTCGTGAGATTCAGGTTTGGGCGGCTGGTCATCGCAGCTTTCGTCGTTCACGACGGTGGCATCGGTCACCGTTACCTTGATCGCCGCATGGCGTCGGCCCTCTGCGATGGCTTTAAAGGCAACGTCCTGCGTCCGGCTATAGGCACACACGTGCTCGTCGAACAAATAGATGATGTCGATCAGCTTCAACTTGTCCCTGGCGACCATAATCAGCGGGACGATCATATAGTTCTGGTTTGAATTGGAATGCGAACTCTCGATCATGAGGATATCATCATTGGCGCCGATGCCGAGCTTGCCGGGTTCGCGGAAATAGGTGCTGCGGTCGAGGGCGACATTGGCGGCGTCGAGCAGCCTTGGTTTGCCCGTAATGTCGTAGAGCGCTAGCACCGCATAGCCTTCTGCGCTGTCTGAGGAATCGCCGAGATCGAACAGCATGGTCAGGCGGTCCTTGCCTCCCGCCTTGATGGCAAGCACGGAGGCATTGGAAAAGCCTGAGGTTTCGGGCGGCGAGCCGCCGCTGTCGGGTCCCTCGATATGGCGCATAGCGATCGGCAGCCCGCCCCTGTAAAAGCCATTCTTGTCGGCGGCGAGGTCTGGAATGATCATCCTGGCGAGGTCGAGATAGGTGATGTCTTTTTGGCCGGGCAGTGGGCTGCCGAGCTCCGGAAGGCTGGCGTCTTGCGCGCCGGCTGCGGTCCACAGCAATGGCAGCAGCATCACGGCGAGGATGAAGCGAAGCAGGTTCGTCGGCATGGTCGCCTCAGGGTGTCGGGCGCGCGGAACGTAGC
>NZ_RZPL01000641.1:0-3351 GCF_004022805.1 Mesorhizobium sp. M7A.F.Ca.CA.002.04.1.1
TCGCATGCGCGTCGGCTGCGGCTCGGCGACCATCGGCATGTTCGCCACGCAATGGCGCGGCCTTGTCGACGAGGTGGTGGTGGTCGACGACCACATCACCGGCGTCGTTTCCGAGCATCAGGCCGGCAAGGTGCTGGGCTGGCAGGACACAGGGATAAAGATCATCGGCCGCCGTTCGACGCCGGGCCGCTATTTCAAGGTGTCCGAGCCAGGCCTCGGCTGGGGCGGCACCAGCATTTCAGACCCGCTGTCGATCCTTGGCGAGTGGAACGCCAAGAAGGGTGCGCGGCCGGGCCTGTCGCTGCTGATGGTTTCGACCACCGGCGAGCAATTCGCCTATTACGAGCTCGACGACGAGTTGAAGCCGGTGCAAAAACCGTTTCCGGAACGGCTGCAAAAATCGGTCGGCCTGATCGAGGACAATTGCGAGCCGGCTTTGTGCACGGTGCTGTTCATCGGCGGCGCCGGCGGTTCGCTGCGCGCCGGCGTCACCGAAAACCCGGTCAATCTCACCCGCTCGGTTCAGGGCCTGACCACCTATGTCACGGTCGGCGGTGCGCCGGTCTATGTCTGGCCGGGCGGCGGCATCACCCTGATGGTCGATGTCACACGGGTGCCGGAAGGCGCCTTCGGCTATGTGCCTACACCGGCGCTGGTGGCGCCGATCGAATTCACGCTGCGCCGCGACGACTATGTCAGGCTCGGCGGGTACGAGGCCGAGATCCGCAGCGTCGAGGATATTGTCGCAAAAGGCGGTGAGTACCTGAATCCGCGCCGCGGCACAGGCGCCGAAACCAACAATCCATGGCCGCCACTCGCGCAGCTACGTCGTGCCGGCTCGAACGGGGCCGGGTGATGCAAGGCCCGCAAGCCCATTGGCTGCAGGACGGCAAGCGGCTGCATCTCAACCACGGGCCGATCGACCTGATCGTCGAGGTTTTTGGTGAGGCGGATGAATGCCGCCGAGCCTATGAACAGGCCATAGCGCGGTTCCAGACGATCCTGGTGGAGCTGGTCGAGGAACTCCCCGAATTGCGGCTGCCGGCGTTTTTCCTGGCGCCGCGCACCTTCGCCGGCCCGACGGCGCGCCGCATGGAGGCAGCCGTCATGCCCCTGGCGGAATGCTTTATAACTCCGATGGCGGCCGTCGCGGGATCGGTAGCCGACGAAATGCTCGCCGCATTGCTTGCCGGTCGCAAGATCGAGCGCGCCTATGTCAACAATGGCGGCGACTGCGCGCTCCATATCGGCAAGGGCCAGTCGATGGGTCTGGCGGTTGCCGGTACCGGCAACGGCATGACCGACCGGATCACGATCCGCGCGGAAGATGGCGTTCGCGGCGTCGCCACCAGCGGTTGGCGTGGCCGCTCCTTCTCGCTTGGCATTGCCGACGCCGTCACCGTTCTGGCGCGGACCGGCGCCGAAGCCGATGCGGCGGCGACGCTCATCGCCAACGCGGTGGACCTGCCCGGCAATCCCGCCATCAAGCGCATTTCCGCACACGAACTGTCGCCCGACAGCGATCTCGGCTCGCGGCTGGTGACGCAAGGCGTCGGCACGCTTGCCCTTGGCGAAGTGGCGCGCGCGCTGGACAATGGCCTTGCCGTCGCCGAAGATTTTCGCCGGCGGGGGCTTATTGCCGGGTCGGCGCTGTTTCTCGGCGGCGAGATCCGCATCAGTGGCTCGGTTGCGCTTGCCGCGCCCAACGAAACTTCGAGGGAGGAAGTTGCCCATGCCTGAGTTTCCGATCCGCAAGATCGCGGTTCTGACCGAAGAGATCTTTCACGAGGGCGGGCCGGTGGCCAAGGTGCCGCGCCGCCGTGCCGCCGCCATGGCGCTGGTAAAGAACCCGTTCGCCGGGCGCTATGTCGAGGAGCTGCAGAGCGCCATGGACGATCTCAAGCCGCTCGGCCTGCTGCTCGCCGACCGGCTGATCGCGGCGCTCGGCGGCGACGTCAAGCAGATCGACGGCTACGGCAAAGGCGCCATTGTCGGCACCGCAGGTGAGCTGGAACACGGCGCCCTCTGGCATGTGCCCGGCGGCTACGCCATGCGCGAGCGGCTCGGCGACGCCAAGGCGATCGTGCCGTCGGCCAAGAAGGTCGGCGCTTTCGGTTCGAAGCTCGACGTGCCGCTCGGCCACATCAACGCCGCCTATGTGCGCAGCCATTTCGACGCCATGGAAGTCGGCATGTCCGATGGTCCGTGCCCCGACGAGATCCTGTTCTGCCTCGCCATGACTTGTGGCCCGCGCATCCACGATCGCATGGGTGGTCTCGCGGCCGATGACATCAAAGCCTGGGATGGGCTGCGGTGAGCGGCGAGGACAATCTGCTCAAGCTGGTCGAGGTCGAGGCGCCGGACGACCAGGATTACCTCCTGCAGGAGCAGGTCGGCTTCATCCTGCGCAAGGCGCATCAGCGCCATGTCGCGATCTTTGCCGCGCATATCGGCGATCTGACGCCGCCGCAATTCGCGGCGTTGGCCAAGCTGCGTGACGTCGGCGAGACCTCGCAGAACCAGCTCGGCACGCTGATCGCGATGGATGCGGCGACGGTGAAGGGCGTCATCGACCGGCTGAAGGCGCGCGGCCTGGTCGAGCTTTCCAGGCACGAGGTCGACAAAAGACGGCTGCTGGTCAATCTGACCGCGGCAGGCCGCGATGCCATCGAGCGCCTGATCCCGCTGGCGCGCGAGATCACAAAGGAGACGCTGGCGCCGCTCTCGGCCAAGGAGATCACCACCTTCATGAAGCTGCTGGTGAAGCTGGCTTAGACCCGCCGGGCGCCAAAGGAGGCACCCGGCAGGAAGTTTGCCTCAGAGGCCGTTGTCCTTCAGCACCTGGGCGGCGTTTTCCTTGGTGATCTTCTCGGTTGGCAGGGTAATGGTCTTTTCGACTTTCTCGCCGTTGAGGAACTTGATCGCCTGGCGCAGGCCTTCGGCACCGGGAGTGACATAGGTGAAGGTCGCCGTCAGCTCGCCCTTGTTCACCATCTGCACGCCTTCATTGGGCAGGCCGTCGATGCCGATGAACTTGATGTCCTTCTCGCGGCCGACATCCTTGGCGGCGAGATAGGCGCCATAGGCCATCGGGTCGTTGTGCCCGTAGACGAGATCGATCTTCTCGTTGCTCTTCAGCGCGTTGGCCATCAGATTGTAGGCCTGGTCCTGCTTCCAGTCGCCCGATTGCTGGTCGAGCAGATATTTGATGCCCGGCTCCTTGTCGGTGAATTCGTGAAAGCCGTCATGGCGGTCATGCGCCGGCTGGGTGCCCATGCCGCCCCAGATCTCGACGACATTGCCTGCAGCCTTGCCCTTGCCGCCCAGCAGTTCGACGGCATATTCGCCGGC
>NZ_RZPL01000642.1:0-3333 GCF_004022805.1 Mesorhizobium sp. M7A.F.Ca.CA.002.04.1.1
CTCAGCAACGAGACCATGTTCGAGCTCACGGAGTGCCCGAAGCGGCTTCTGGTCATTGGCGGCGGACCGCTCGGCTGCGAGGCGGCGCAGGCCTTCTGCCTGCTCGGTGCCAAGGTCATCCTGGCGCAACGGGAACCGATGTTCCTGCCCGGCGAGGAACGCGACGCCGCCCAGATCCTTTCGGACGCGCTGGCGCGCGAAGGTGTCGAGGTTCGCCTCAACACCGAGGTGGTAGCGGTGCGAACGGAAGGCGGCAAGAAGCTCGCCGACCTGGTGTGCGACGACATCACGACAACGATTTCCGTCGACGAGATCATCACCGGCATCGGCCGATCGCCCAATGTCGACGGCCTCGACCTGGAAAACGCCGGGGTGGCATACGATGCCGACGGTATCAAGGTGGACGATTATCTCCGCACCACAAATCCGCACATCTATGCGGCGGGCGATGTCTGCCTCGCCTACAAATTCACCCACACCGCCGAGGCCACAGCTCGCATGGTCGTGCGCAATGCCCTGTTTCTCGGACGCAGGAAACTGAGCGAGCTGGTCATTCCGTGGTGCACCTACACCGATCCGGAGATCGCCCATGTCGGCCTCTATCCGGCGGAGGCGCGCCAGAACGGCATCCCGGTCAAGACTTATACGGTGCTGATGCACGATGTCGCCCGGGCGGTCATGGACGGCGAGGAGGAGGGTTTCGTCAAAATCCACGTCAGGGAAGGGTCCGACCGCATCCTGGGCGCCACGGTCGTCGCCAGCCATGCCGGTGAGATGATCAATGCGGTGTCGCTGGCCATCAAATCGGGCATGGGATTGCGTGCGCTGGCCGACGTCATCCATCCCTTCCCGACGCAGGCGCTAGGCATAAAGATGGCCGGCGACACCTATCGGCGGACAAGGCTCACCTCATCATGGAAGCATCTGGCTGGCCGCTGGTTGGCGTGGTCCAGGCGATGGTGACATTCCGGCAGCCTGCCGCAGCTGGTGCATCGGACATTCGGCGACGATGCGGCGCTTGACGAAAGCCTCGTCGACCATCTCGGATATCCGCCAAACGTCGGTGCCATCCAGAGGTTAGCCGGCTCTATATTTCCGCGGATCCTGCGGGCCCTGCCGACCGCGACTCCAATTTCGTGGCTGCCCTGTCAGAGTGCGTGCAGAAGTTCTTGCCGAATGGGCTCGAGATAGGTTTGCGGATGCAAGCGTCCCCAAACATGGTCGCGCTCGGTCAGATGCTTAACCTGCTCTATCCAGCGCCTTGGCGCATCGGGGTCCCTGACCTCATGCCAGTCGTCGACGACAATGACCGGCAGACCCTGATAGAGCGGGTCGAGCGGCGAGGTCTTGGTGACGACGATGCAGCCGAGATAGAACAGCTCCCATGTCCTATGGCAGTCCAGGCCGTTGCCTTCGGTGGACAGGACAAGCGGGTATTGCGAGTACAGTTGCCAGATCGAGCGCTGCGAGACGCGTTTCGCCAGGAAATCGACATGCGGACATCCGCGCAGGACATCAAGCAGTTCCCGGCGCTGTCTCGAGCCATTGCTGATGCTGAAATCAGAGAACAGTCTGGGCGGGCGGCGGTCCACATGATCCTGCCGGGCGCGTATGATTTCCAGTTGCTTCACAAGCCCTTCCGGCGTGGCGAAGGACCGAGGCGTGTGAAGATCGAGCCCGATCGGGAAAGGCTTGACCCTGGGGTGAGTGCCGTCACAATTCTGGCTGTACCAGGAGACCAGGAAGGGGTTGGCGAGAAGCTGGTCGACGGTGCCCTTCGCCAGATCAGACGGCACCGAAGCATCGCCATCGGTCGTCAGCAGCGTGAACGGTGCCGTGATCGTCGGCAACACGATCCTGACGAACGTGTCGAGATCACAGGTTTGCGCATCCCTGGACAAGGTGCTCAGACGCAGCCAGACGATGCCATGTGCGCCGCTGTAATGCTGGCGGAAAAATGCCTCGCTCTGTGTCGATGCGGTTGACGCGTTGCGATACCAGCGCGGCCCGGCGAAATCGCAGAAATGTCCGATCCCCTGCGACCACAGCACGGGCGGAACGCCAAGAAATCTCAGCGCCCTGGAATAGACGGCTCTTTTGACTGCCCTTCGCAACCTGCCCATGGGCAACTCCTAGCGCGGATGCCAATACCGTTGCAACGTGCTGCCCGACATATTCGCCTTGAGCGGAACAAAGGCCAAAAGTTTCCCCGCAATACCCCTTCCGGCTCCGGAGAACCCAACTTACGACAGGCGCAGCCGCCGGCGAGGCTCGATCTACAGACTTGATTATGACAAAGGTCGAAGGGCTTGCGGTCGGCGCAAGGCCGCACGTCTCAATCGTGCAATTCCCGCGATATCGGCGGCCCCACCGAAAAGCCGGAGAATGTGACCTCGAAGCCCTCGCGTTGCGGCGAACAGCACATCATGCCGACATCGACCGTCCTGGAGATCGGAAAGTAGGCGAGCCGCACAGGCTTCCAGTGGCCGTCGGAAGCATCGAGATACTGGACACGGATCGTTTCGGCGTGACGGGTCAGCCGGATCCTGACGCCGCCCGGACCGGCATGAATGGCGACCAGCGACCAGTCTGACGTGTCGTTGGTGACCACGACGGAGAAATAGGCAAGGCCGTCGGTGTACTCGATACCGGCCTTGATCCAATGGGTTTCGCTGAGCCGGACCATCAGCCCCGCCTGATCATAAAGCACCTCGTAGTCGCCTTTGACGGTGACCTCGGCGGTGAAATCGCCTTCGACGGGCCGGTGCAGGAAGTGGCCATTGTCGCGCCAGAAACCGTAGAAGGTCTCGCGCCAGAAATCGGTCTCCTTGCCGGTGCGCACACGAACGCTGTCGCCGTCGATAGAATGGTGCGGCGGCGGGTTAAGCCAGGTCAGGTCCTGCACTGTCATCCTTCGCGCCGCTCCAATCCAGATGTGCATGGCGGGGTTGCCGGCGTGGTCGGCAGTGACCGATCAGCCCGGCTGATCGGTCGACGGCTGATCAGCCCGCGAATGTGTAGGCCGTCTTCACCGTGGTGTAGAACTCCGCCGCATAGTGGCCCTGCTCGCGCGGCCCATAGCTCGAACCCTTGCGGCCGCCGAAGGGAACATGGAAATCGACACCCGCCGTCGGCAGGTTGACCATCACCATGCCGGCCTCCGAATTGCGCTTGAAGTGCGTGGCATGCTTGAGGCTCGAAGTGCAGATGCCGGAGGTCAAGCCAAAGGGCGTGTCATTGGCGACGGAAAGCGCCTCGTCATAGTCCTTGACGCGAATGACGCTGGCGACAGGCCCGAAAATCTCCTCGCGCGAACTGCGCATGGCGTTGGTC
>NZ_RZPL01000643.1:0-3320 GCF_004022805.1 Mesorhizobium sp. M7A.F.Ca.CA.002.04.1.1
GGGGCGGGGCGGCAGGTCGGGGAACACCACGCTCATATGTTCGCCGACCTGCCGCCCCGCACCAGGACAAAGGCACGCGCATGAGCGGCACGGAGAAGAAGACGGGCCGTGAGCGCGGCGAGGAATGGTGGCAGACCGACATCATCGAGATGCGGCCAGGTGTCATCCGGCTGCGTGGCTACGAGATCCAGGATCTGATCGGCCGCGTCAGCTTTCCGGCTGTCATCTGGCTGATGCTGCGCGGCGAACTGCCCAGCGAGGACCAGGCAGAATTGCTCGGCATTGCCTTGGCTGCCGCCGTCGACCATGGACCGCAGGCGCCATCGATTGCCATCGCGCGCATGGCTGCAACCTGCGGCGTCGGTATCAACAGCGCCATGGCCTCGGCCATCAACGTTCTCGGCGACGTGCATGGAGGCGCCGGCGAGCAGGCGCTTTCCTTTTATGGTGACATTGCCGTGGCGATTGATGCCGGGATGACGCTGAATGAGGCGGTCTCGGCGCGGCTCGACCGGTTCTTCGCCGAGGAGAAGGGCTATGTGCCGGGGCTCGGACATCGCTTCCATCCCGTCGACCCGCGCGCGCCGCGCTTGCTGGAACTGACCCGCGAATTTGCCGCACGCGGTGCCGTCAATGGGCGTTTCGCCGATATCGCCGAAGCGGTCGAGGCGGATGTCGAACGCCGCAAGGGGAAAAAAATACCCCTCAACATCGATGGCGCCACCGCCGTCATCTATGGCGAACTCGGTTTTCCGCCGCCGCTGACGCGAGGGCTTTTCGTGCTGTCGCGCTCGGTCGGCATCCTGGCGCATGCCTGGGAGCAGTCGCAGCAGGCCGAGCGAAACAAGGGGCCGCTGCCGCGCGAGTGGCTGTGGGCCTATACCGGCACGCCGGTGCGGCCGTTTCCCGAAAGCGATGACCCCGGCGAGTGAGGCTCTACGCCTGGTCCACCTGCACAGGGATCTTCAGCGTCTTCACCAACGTTGAAAGATCCGGCTCGTCGATGAGCATGGCCGCATCGGCTGGCGCCAGCCAGGCCCGCTGGCGTCGTTTGGCTTCCTGCCAGTCGGCCAGTTCCTCGCTCACCTCGAGCAGGTAGACGATGACGTCGACGCGGACAAAGCGATTTGCCAGCCGCTTCCAGTAGGAATAGGTGCCCGCCGGCTGCTTCAGCGTCTTGCCGAGCACGCCGGCTTCCTCCTGCGCCTCGATGGTGGCCGCCTTGCGTCCGCTCTTGCCCTTCATCGGCCAGCCCTTGGGGACGATGAAGCGCCTGGTGGTACGCGACGTGACCAGCATCACCTCGATATCGCCACGCGCGGTCAGCCGGAAGGGAATAGCCGCCACCTGGCGGATTCTCTCGCCCTTCTTTGCCTTGCGTACGGCCTTTTTCTTGGTGGCTGCCATTCGTCAATCCAGTCGATGCAATGCCGCATAGCGCGACAAGGCGTCGTTGCAAAACCAAAACTTTCGCATGTGCCAACGACACTCGAAATACATAAGTCGGCTAAATAAACGAAAAAGGCCTTGATGTCAGCGGCAATTGCTCACGGCGGTGGTGCCGATTATCTGTGTCTGGCAGCTTGGCTTGAGCTGCTGCACGACCGGTGGCGGTTGCTGAAAGATCTGGCGGTCCTGGGCGCGATTCTGCTGCTGTTGCTGTTGATATTGCTGCCGCTGTATCCTGTTTTGCAGGATTTGCAGGTCGTTCTGCCGGATCAGCGCATTGTTGCCGGTAGCGGGATTGAGCGCTTGCGCGGAAGCCGGCAGGCAAACGCCCGCCAGCACTGCCGTGGCCAGCATTGCCACTGTGAAGATCGTTGATGGCCGAAGTGCCGACATCCGTTCATTCCCGCGCAAAAACTCTGTCCTTTGATATAGGGCGTTTGCGCGTCGATGCCATGGCCAGCGGGTCGAGTATCACGAAATCGGGCGGTCCAATCGCTTTGTTCTGCGATTTCGGCCGCGAAACGGCAGATAGTCATCATATGATGACTATGAAACGTCGGTGGCTTTGGTCAGTGTTCCCCACGTAAATTTTTGGTTTCATCCGGCATAAGTTAATGTATTCTAATTGAGTCAGAGCTCCGCAAGTGGGAATACGGATGCCCTGTTTTAATGCATTGAACCTTATTGCACAGTGCCGGCATCCTTATTGCAATTGCATGAGCAGAGCATAGCGGTGGCGTCGGACTCAAGCAGGCATTGAGGCGCGCCCCCGTAAAATGGGGGGTAAGTGCATGGCTTTGTTCACAGAGCGCGTTGCCGTATTGTCGTGCGCATCGGCCGACGACGGTTCAGCCAGGGCATGTTCTGAGGAAGTTCTTCGTGATGCCGCGGCGACTCAGAAGGGTTTGCCCGGCCGGCCGAATCAATGTCTCGCCACTCTGCCCAAACGGATAGCTCGATTGCTTTGCGCTACGGCACTGGTGGGGCTGGTCTTTCCTTACGCTCAATCTCCGGCCCATGCGCAGCAATTGTCCATCAATACGGATGGTGCACCGGGCGACAATGGTGATGACGGAATCGGTACTGCTGACGCCGGAGATGGCCATTCGCCGGTGGCGCCGGCTACGGGAACGAATAGTGTCGGCCGCACGACCTCCGGGGAGGCCGCTTTCGTTGGCAGCGCCCGGGGTGGGCGCGGCGGCGATGGCGGCTCGGCTGTCCATGCAACAGCCGTCCCGCCTTTTGTGGAGATCAAGGGTGGTAAAGGCGGCGATGGCGCCAAGGGCGGAACCGTCGATATAACAAACAACGCATCTGGCGCCCTCGAAACATCGGGGGACAATGCTCCCGGCATATCGGGCGACGCCAGCGGTGGGGATGGTGGTAACGGCGCATGGGCATTCGCCATCGCGGTAGGCGGTAAGGGCGGCGTCGGCGGGCGGGGTGGCGATGGCGGCACGGCGACCGTGACCACTACGATCGAAAGCAATATCATCACGCACGGGGTCAATTCGAACGGCATCACCGTCAATTCCAGCGGAGGGCGCGGCGGCAATGGCGGCTTGGGCGCTGCGATCGGTGCCGGCAAGGGTGGCAATGGCGGCAATGGCGGTTTCGGCGGTGACGCGAAAGGCGATAATGCCGGCTCCATTTCCACGGACGGGGCTTTCTCGAAGGGTATGCTTGTGCGGTCGGCGGGCGGCGTTGCCGGTGATGGTGCAAGTGGTTTCGGTATCGTGGGTAACGGCGGCAATGGGGGCGTGCCGACAATCGGCGGCAATGCCGAGGGGATAAACTCCGGGACCATCACAACTCGGGGAGATTTTGTCAGCGGCATGGTCGTGCAGTCGGTTGGCGGTGGCGGCGGCGGC
>NZ_RZPL01000644.1:0-3319 GCF_004022805.1 Mesorhizobium sp. M7A.F.Ca.CA.002.04.1.1
TGGAAGGACTCCTTCAGCGGCTATCCGATCTCGCCGCCGATAGAGGATTCGGCCAATTTCCCTGTGCTGATCGAAGGTACAAGGCTGCATCTCGGCGTTATCGTGGCGCTGCTGGCGGCACCGCTGATCTGGTTCCTGATCGTGCGCACCACGCTCGGCTTCAGGATAAGGGTCACCGGCGAAAACCCGGAAGCGGCCAGATATGGCGGCATCCATGTCGAGCGCGTGCTGATCTCGACAGCGCTGCTGTCCGGCGCGCTGGCCGGACTGGCCGGCGTCGGCGAGGTCGGCGGCGTGCATTTCCAGGTGATGAGCGACATCTCGCCGGGCTACGGCTATTCCGGCATCGTCGTTGCCATGCTGGCGCGGCTCAACCCGCTTGGCGTCGTGCCGGCGGCGATCTTCCTTGCCGCCGTGATGACCGGCGCCGAGGCGATGTCGCGGGCGACCGGCGTGCCGGCCTTCCTCAGCGATGTCATCCAGGGCACTGCACTGCTCGCCATGCTGGTGGCGCTGCTGTTCACCGCCTATCGCATCCGCCGCGTCGGGGTTGCCCGATGAGCGCGGTGTTCGAACAGATCTTCCAGGTCGGTTTTCTGGCCGCGATCATTCGTATCGCCACGCCGCTGGCTTTTGCAACGCTGGGCGAAATGTTCTCGGAACGGGCCGGCGTGCTCAATCTCGGCATCGAAGGCATCATGCTTTTGTCGGCGATGACAGGCTTCACCGCTGCCAGCCTCAGCGGCAGCCTGTGGCTCGGCGTGCTGGCGGCGGTGCTGACCGGCATGCTGATGGGTGCGCTGCATGCGTTGTTCACGGTGGTGCTCGGCCTCAGCCAGCATGTCTGCGGCATCGGCGTGACGCTGTTCTCGTCGGGCCTTGCCTATTTCCTCTACCGGCTGATCTTCGGCCAGCAGTCTGTGCCGCCCAACATCAATGGTTTTCAGACGCTGCCGATCCCCCTCCTCTCCGACATTCCGGTGCTCGGGCCGGCGGTGTTCAACCAGTTCGCGCTGGTCTACATGGCGATCCTGGCCATTCCGTTGGCCGCTTTCATACTCTACCGCACGCCATGGGGCCTGTCGGTGCGCATGGTCGGTGAAAATCCGCGTGCCGCGGATTCGGCCGGTGTCAGCGTCATCGCCACACGCTTCCAGGCGGTTGTCCTCGGCGGCGCGCTGATGGGGCTGGCCGGCGCCTTCCTGTCGATGGCGCAGTTCAACGCCTTCACCTTCGGCGTCGTCTCCGGGCGCGGCTGGGTGGCGATCGCGCTGGTCGTCTTCGGCCGCTGGGATCCATGGCGCTCGGCGGGTGCGGCACTTCTGTTCGCCTTCGTCGATGCCTTGCAGCTGCGCATGCAGGCGAGCGGGCTCGGACACATCCCCTACGAGGCGTTCCTGATGCTGCCGTTCATCTTCACCATCGTCGCCATGGCTGTGATGTCGCGCAACGCGGTGGCGCCGTCGGCGCTGCTCAAGCCATTTCGCAGGGAGGAGCGTTAGCAAGCAGGGCTTGGTGCCATTTCCTCTCCCTCCGGAGGGGGGAGAGGTGGCGCTGCGAAGCCGCGACGGAGTGGGGGAACCACCCGGCAACCGTCGCGACGGACATTGGAAGGCCACTAGGCGCAAGAATCTTCCTGCACCGCGCCCAAGGGTCGCCCCCACTCCGTCGACCCCCACTCCGTCGAGCTGCGCTCGACACCTCTCACCCGATCGACGGGGGAGAGGAAGGGCGCCAGGCGTCGCCTCACATCGCGGTAAAACCGTTGTCGACGAACAGATGCGTGCCGTTGACGAAGCTCGACTCGTCGCTGGCCAGGTAAAGCGCCGCCCTCGCCACCTCTTCCGGCTCGCCGATGCGGCCCTGCTGCGCGGCCAGCGCTGCGTCCGAGACATCGACGCCGAGCCTGCCGAGGTCGGCAACCTCGCGCAGGCCGTGCGGCGTGCGGATGAAGCCCGGGCAGACGGCGTTGCAGCGGATGTTGCGGTCGCGGAACTCGACGGCGATGGCGCGGGCGAACATGTGGCAAGCGCCCTTGGTGGTGTCGTAGAGCACTTCGTTGGGAGTAGCCGCCACCGCCGAGATCGACGAGGTGCAGACGATCGAGCCGCCGCCCGCCGCAATCATGCCGGGCAAAACGGCGCGCGTCATCAGGAACATCGAGCGCACATTGACGGCATGCAGCCAATCCCATTCCTGCACCGTGGTCTCCAGGAAGGGCTTTATCACGATGGTGCCGGCGTGGTTGAACAGCACGGTGATGGGCCCGAGTTTTTCGATAGCACCCTTCACGGCGGCTTCGACCTGTGCCTCGTCGGAGACGTCGGCGACAAAATGCTCGGCGACATGGCCGCGTGCCCTGATTGTCGCTGCGGTTGCGGCGGCCGCCTCGCCGTTGCGGTCGATGATCGCCACCTTGGCGCCTTCGGCGGCGAACAACTCCGAGGCTGCTCCACCCATTCCCGTCGCGCCGCCCGAAATGATGGCGACCTTGCCGGCCAGTCTTGTGCCCATTTTTTTTGCCCCTTATGTGACGATTTCGCTTTGCTGGTTGGGTGATGCTACCGCGCCGGCGCCGGGCGGCCAATCCACGAATTGAGTGCCGCGAGGGCAAGGCCATAGGTCCATTCGGACGCAGACCCGAAAACGGACGCGCCATACGGATCGGCCGCCCGAGTGCCCCTGTAAGCAAGTGGCTACCAACTTCCCGTCACCTAAGAGAAAATTATTCTAGATTTGACCGAAAAATAGCAATCGACAAAGTCTACAAGTTTTATAGATTAACAGACGAGACGGAGGTCGATATGTCCTATATCCAGAACGCCCAGACGGATCGCAGTGGTCAGCGGGCGGCCAATGCCCAGACCTTCCGCCCGGCCTATGCCGGGGCTTTCGCCTATCTCGTCTTTGCCCTTGCGTTCGTGTTCACCGGGGCCGTTGTTCTGGGTCTTATTCCCTGAGTCGTCAGATCGACCGGGGTTAGCTGCCCCACCACTTACAGGCAATTGGAGTTGAATGAACCGAATCCTCGGCGTGCTTTCGCGCGCCCGACACCACGGAGGACATGGCAATGCCGATCGAGTTCACGCATATTCCCGGCAAGACCGCCGATGCCGCGGTTCCCTTTTTCTACGACTTTGCCGAGACCGCGACCAAGCTCGGGCTGATCGAGGACGGCGGCTTCCGCAAGATCGTCGTCGACGATTCGGCCGGACTGCTGACCAACATGGATCTTGCGGCCCAGGTGCTCGATCGCACCTCGTCGCTGGAAGTCGTGCTCACCCATTGGGCGGGCGTGGTCGAACCGACTGTGGCGGCC
>NZ_RZPL01000645.1:0-3317 GCF_004022805.1 Mesorhizobium sp. M7A.F.Ca.CA.002.04.1.1
CTTCGAGCCCGTGATCGGCGGCTGGGGCCTGCGGCTGGGCGGGCGATTGCGGCCTGACCGGCTGGCGCGGGTCGAATCCCATGATCCTGGTCAGTTCCGCGAACGGATCATCCTCAGCGATGTCGTTGTTGTCGGCTACTCTCAGCTGGGTTCTGTCTGCCATTATTGTTCCCGAACTCGCACTCATTCGGACGCCATGGACGTCGCGTAGGGTTGGCCCTTACCAGCGCAATGTGGGCAAAAGGTGACAGGTTATTTAGTCAAACCTAACGCATTTCAGTGGGCGCGGCGGCCCCGATCAACGTCAGGCCGGACGTCAAAACGTCCGAAACAGCCTGCACCAGCCCTAGTCTGGCATGCGTCAATTGTCGGTCGTTAACCTTAACAAAACGTAAGTCCGGATTATCCGTGCCACGGTTCCAGTGCCCGTGGAAGCTGGAAGCCAGATCATAGAGGTAAAATGCCAGCCGATGCGGCTCGAGCGCAAGGGCGGCGGACTCGATCAGCCGCGGGTATTCGGCAAGCTTGCGGATCAGGCCGATCTCGCCCTCGTCGGTCAGCAATGCCGCGGCGGACGCCAGGCTGTTGCGGTCGAAATTGGCTTCGCCCAGTTGCTCGCTCGCCTGCCGGAACACCGAATGACAGCGCGCCGAGGCGTACTGGACATAGAACACCGGATTGTCCTTGGACTGCTCGGTCACCTTGGCGAAATCGAAATCCAGCGGCGCATCGTTCTTGCGATAGAGCATCATGAAGCGGATCGCGTCGCGGCCCACCTCCTCCACCACTTCGCGCAGCGTCACGAAATCGCCCGACCGCTTCGACATACGCACCGGTTCGCCCTCGCGAAACAGCTTGACCAGATTGCAAAGCAGCACGGTGAGCTTGACCTCTTCGCCGGCAATCGCCCGCGCCAGGGCTTCCAGCCGCTTGACGTAGCCGCCATGGTCGGCGCCGAGCACATAGATCAGGTCGACGAAGCCGCGATCGACCTTGTCCTTGAGATAGGCAACGTCGGCGGCGAAATAGGTGAATGAGCCGTCCGACTTGACCAGCGCCCGGTCCATGTCGTCGCCGACCGCGGTCGAGCGGAACAGCGTCTGCTCGCGGTCCTCCCAATCGTCGGGTTTCTCGCCCTTGGGCGGCGGCAGCTTGCCCTTGTAGATATGGCCCTTCAGCGTCAGATCGTTGATCGCGGATCGGATCTTCCTGGCATTGTCGGCGTGCAGCGTGCGCTCGGAGAAGAACACGTCGTGATGCACGTTGAGCATCGCCAGGTCCTCGCGGATCATCGCCATCATCGCATCGATGGTGCGATCCTTGACGATGGCGAGCGCCTCGTCATCGGGCATCTGCAGCAGCGAGCGGCCGAATTCCGCGACCAGCGCCTGACCAACTGGCACCAGGTAATCACCCGGATAAAGCCCGCTCGGAATCTCGCCGATGTCGTCACCCAGCGCTTCGCGGTAACGCAGGAATGCGGAACGGCCGAGCACGTCGATCTGCGAGCCGGCGTCGTTGATGACGTATTCTTTGGTCACGTCGTAACCGGCGAAGGCCATCAGATTGGCAAGTGCATCGCCGACGACAGCACCCCGGCAATGGCCGACATGCATCGGTCCGGTCGGATTGGCCGAGACATATTCGACATTGGTCTTCCTGCCGCCGCCAACCATCGAGCGGCCATAGTTGCGGCCCTCGCCGAGCAGTGCGGTCAGATGTGTCTGCCAGAAGCCGTCCTTCAGCCTGAGATTGACGAAACCGGGGCCGGCCACCTCTGTTGCCGCGACATCCTTGTCGTCGCGCAGCGCCTGCGCCAGTCTTTCGGCCAGCGCGCGCGGGTTCTGGCCGGTCGGCTTGGCCAGCACCATTGCCGCATTGGTCGCCAGGTCGCCATGGCTGGCGTCGCGCGGCGGCTCAACGGCAATGCGCGACAGGTCAGGCGAAATGCCGTCTTTGTCTTTCAGATCAAGCGCTTCGACGGCTTTTATGATTCGCGCGGTGAAATCGGCGAAGATGTTCATTTGTGTGACTCTGGGGTCTGGCTCTGGCGGCTTTGCAGCGAATCCGGCTCGTTGGCCGGCAAAATCGAGCCCGCCCTAGCCCAATTCAGGCGTATGGTCAAACAAACGCCGGTGTTCCTTGAGCGCGTAGGTGTCGGTCATACCCGCCAGGAAGTCGGCGACGCTGCGCGCCTTGATGCGATCATCGGCCCGATCCAGCCCCTCGCGCCAGCCATCCGGCATGGCGCGCGGATCGGCGAAATAGGCGTCGAACAGATCCTTGACGATCTGCTCGGCATCCGCGCGCACCCTCATAACCTCGGCGTGCCGGTAGAGGTGCTTGTACAGAAAGGCCTTCAGTTCCTTCTCCAGGGCAGCCATTTCGGCCGAGAAAACCACCATCGTCTCGCCAGCTGCCCTCACTGCATCGGCGCTCGGCGGCCTGATGCGATCGAGATTGGCGGTCGTCGACCTGATCACGTCCTCGACCATGGCCGTTATCTGCCGCCGCATCAGTTCGTGGCCGGTGCGCACGGCATCGAGGGAAGGATAGCGTTCGCGCACGCCTTTCAGGATCGTTCCCGGCAGCGAAACCGTCTCCAGCATGTCCAGCGTCAAGAGCCCTGCCCTCAACCCGTCGTCGATGTCATGCGTGTTGTAGGCGATATCGTCGGCGATCGCCGCGCATTGCGCCTCGATGCCGGCGAACCGGTCGAGTTCGAGATCGTGCAGTTGCGAATAATCACGGATCGCCTGTGGCACCGGCCCTTTCAGACCCTTGCCGTTGGCATCCGTCAGCGGCCCATTGTGCTTGACCAGGCCTTCCAGCGTTTCCCAGGTCAGGTTGAGCCCGTCGAACTCGGCGTAGCGCGCCTCCAGCCTTGTCACGATGCGCAGCGATTGTGCGTTGTGGTCGAAGCCGCCCCAGACGGCCATCTTCTCGTTGAGCGCGTCCTCGCCGGTGTGGCCGAAGGGCGTGTGGCCGAAATCATGCACCAGCGCCACCGCCTCGGCCAGATCCTCGTCGCCGCGCAGCGCCCGTGCCAGGGCGCGCGCTATCTGCGCCACTTCGATCGAATGGGTCAGCCGGGTGCGATAGTGGTCGCCTTCATGGGCGATGAAGACCTGCGTCTTGTGCTTCAGCCGCCGGAAGGCCGTCGAATGGATGATGCGGTCACGGTCCCGCTGGAATGGCGTGCGGGTCGGGCTCTCCACCTCGTCGAACAGCCGCCCGCGCGAGTTTGCCGGATCGCAGGCATAGGCGGCGCGTGGCCGATAGCCGAATCCGATGTCGCCCAACTCACTGGTCATGGC
>NZ_RZPL01000646.1:0-3312 GCF_004022805.1 Mesorhizobium sp. M7A.F.Ca.CA.002.04.1.1
GAACAGATAGGTCGGCGCGGTACTGACGACAGTCATTGCCGGGGCGAAATCGGCCACCCGCTCGCAAAGACCGGAATTGTCGAGCTTCTGCAACTGACCATCCAGCATCAGCACCTCATGTCCGGCGGCTTCGAGCAGGGCCTTCGAATAGCCGAGTTCCAGCGGCAGATGTGGTTGGCGGCAGCCGAAATAGATGCTGTCGTCGTAGGTCCAGAATGGGTTTACCAGAGCGATTTTCATGCGACGTACCTCACGGCTTCGGGGTGAGGCTCGAGCCGGTGGCGCTGCAGCCAGTCGGCTAGGTCGCGGACGCCTTCGCGCCATGAAACCTGGGCCATCCAGCCAAGCGCGGTTTTGATCTTGCGGGTGTCGGCGACGAAGAAGGGCTGGTCGCCGGTGCGTTCGCCATCATGGCGGATTGAAAGCTCATGGCCGGTCAGGCCACGGATCTCGCTCAACAGCGTGCGCAGGCTGAGCGCATTTTCCGGGCCGCCGCCAAGATTGAATGCCTGGCCTTTGGTCGTCTCGATGTGGTCGAGTACGGCCCTGTAGGCGGCGACGGCATCGGAAACATGTAGGATATCGCGCACTTGCCTGCCGTCACCGTAAATGGTGATGGGGCGTCCCGTCAGCGCGCTGAGCAGGAAGTGCGCGACCCAGCCCTGGTCCTCGGTTCCGAACTGGCGCGGTCCATAGATGCAGCTCATCCGCAGCACCGCCGTCGGCATGCCGTAGGATTTGGCGTAGTCGAGCACATACTGGTCCGCCGCGCCCTTGGAGCAACCGTAGGGCGTGCAGAAGTCCAGGCCCCGAGCCTCATCGATGCCGTTCGCCTGGATGACGCTGTCGCAAGGCACATAGCGGTCGCCGTCCTCGCGGACCGCGACGTCGGGCAGGCTGCCATAGACCTTGTTGGTGCTGGCGAAGACAACAGGAATACACTCACCGCTCAGTCGCGCCGCCTCCAGTACGTTGAATGTTCCGCGAAGGTTGATGTCGAAATCCTCGCCCGGCTGGACCAGGCTTGTGGTGACGGCGGTTTGCGCGGCCAGATGGAAAATTGCCTTTGAACCCGTCAGAGCCGGCGCCAAGGCGTTGGCGTCCCGCACGTCGATGGTCTCCACCGTGAGGCGACTGGCGTGTTTTTGCGCCAGCCATTCAAGGTTCTGCTGGACGCCCGGACGGCTGAGATTGTCGATCACCAGCACCGGTTCGCCATCCGACAACAGGCTGTCGGCGAGGTTCGATCCTATGAAGCCGCTGCCGCCGACGATGGCGACCGGCGCGTCGCTTCGATTGCGTGTGTTCATGACACCAGCCCGCGTTCTTCGAGCTCGCGTTTCATGTCGGCGCCGCGGTCGACGGCGGACGTGTTACGCACCCAGGAAACGAAATCGCCGAGCGAATTCTCCAGTTGCCGCACCGGCTCGAAACCGAGCAGCTCACGGGCCTTGGAAATATCGGCGAAGCAGTTGCGGATATCGCCGGAGCGCGCTTTGCCGAGCAGTTCGGGCGAGCGGTTCGGTGTCCCCATGGCCTCGGCCAGCAATCGTGCGACTTCGCTGATCGCGTAGGCTCGGCCGCTGCCGATGTTGATGACATGACCCTTTGCCTGGCGTTGCTGCAGTGCAAGGCGAAAGGCGCGGGCGACGTCATGCACATGGACGAAATCGCGCTTCTGTTCGCCATCCTCGAAGATCATTGGCCGTTGGCCGTTGGCGAGACGCGAAGCGAAGTTGGCCAGCACGCCGGTATAGGGGTTCGACAATGCCTGGCCGGCGCCGAAGACATTGAACAGGCGCAACGCGACAGCATCGATGCCATAGGCTTCGCCGAAGATCAGCACAGCGCGTTCTTGTGCGTATTTTGTCAGCGCATAGATTGAGGCGAGATCGACCGGCTTTTCTTCGTCCGTCGGCAGCGGCGAGAGGGGGGCTCCCTCTGGCGACAGCGGATTCCATTGCCCGCTTTTGATGTCGCTCGCCTTGCGCCGGGCATTGTCGATGCGCCGGCCGTCTGGCGTTGCATAGAGCCCTTCGCCATAGACGCTCATCGACGAGGCGACGACGATCCGTTCGACCGGGTGCTTGATCAGTGCTTCAAGTAGCGTTGCGGTGCCGAGATCATTGGCGCCGACATAGCGCGCGATCTCGTACATCGATTGTCCGACGCCGACTTCCGCCGCCAGATGAATGACCGCGTCAACACCTTCCAGCGCACTGGCGACCGCCTCCCGGTCTCGGACATCACCTTTGATCAGTTCGGTCCCGGCGGGAAGCGCGACGGCTTCGCCCGCATGCACCTGCTCCAGCAGCGCATCGAGGATGCGAACCGAATAATCCTGCTCGACGAGTTCCTGTGCGACATGCCGGCCGATGAAGCCGCAGCCTCCTGTAACCAATATGCGTTTCACGACGACTCCTCAGACAAGTAACCTCGGCGCCCCGAACTTTTCGGCAAAAGGTTTGTTCCCTTGCTTCAACAAAGTTCCTTTGGCGGACTTCGTTGGGCCGGCATCGCGATCACGGCGCGGTGCTGGAACATTGACGCCCTTGTGCTGTTAGGACGCCCGACAGCCCGCGTGTCCCATGGAGCAACGCCGATCAAAGGAGATTTCAATGTCTCAGTCGCAAACGACCACCGACCACGACGAAATTCGCAAGTGGGCCGAGGAGCGGGACGGCCGGCCGGCAGTGGTACGCACAAAAGGCGAGGGCGGCATCCTGCGGATCGACTTCGGTGAGCCTGAGGAAGCATTCGAGCCCATCGAATGGGACGAGTTCTTCCGGATATTCGACGAGAACGATCTGGCCTTTCTGTATCAGGCCAAGACTGGGGAGGGGAAAGCCAGCCGTTTCAACAAATTCGTCGAGCGCGATCAGAAGGGCTGATGACGCAAGCCAAGCGGCTGATCTGTACGGCCCAGTTGTCGAGATGTGGTCAACAATGACGGCCCCGCGGCTTAGCACTTCAGCCTGAGAGGGAGGGTAAAATTAATGCATCAGGTTTGCGCCGCGGGTTTTCGCCATCTCTCGCATGATGCCGTTGAGCCAGTTTTCAGTGGATTGACCAGGCTGTCTGCGGTCGACATCCCGGATCGCTTGCTCGAGCGTCCTCTCGACGAGCCGATCCGATGCGTCGACGTCTCCCAGCAAAAGGCGCGCCGCAAGTCGCAGTTTGGGCAAAAGCGCGAAGACGTCGTCGGACGGGTCCGGTCCGGGGGGCGCCCGCCCCGATTCCTGCGGGGGAAAGAGTGCGTTGAACACCGCCTGGCTGCCCGAGGATTTC
Source organism: Mesorhizobium sp. M7A.F.Ca.CA.002.04.1.1 (assembly GCF_004022805.1). Lineage (NCBI taxonomy): Bacteria > Pseudomonadati > Pseudomonadota > Alphaproteobacteria > Hyphomicrobiales > Phyllobacteriaceae > Mesorhizobium > Mesorhizobium sp. M7A.F.Ca.CA.002.04.1.1. Next base: position 3,289 of record NZ_RZPL01000646.1, read on the forward strand.
CGCAGATTGCTGGCATAGCGGAGA
>NZ_RZPL01000647.1:0-3311 GCF_004022805.1 Mesorhizobium sp. M7A.F.Ca.CA.002.04.1.1
GGATCTTGCCTTGCGGCGCGTCGAACTCGATCGTCGGCAGCGCCTTGAGCACATCATCGTCCTTCAGCGATCCGGCCTTCTCGGCGGCCAGGGCGTAGAGATGCAGGCCGTTGTAGCCGGCTTCGCCGATGCCGTTGACCATCTTCTCCTTGCCGAACTTCTCGCGGAAGCTCGCGATGAACTTCTTGTTGACCGGATTGTCGAGCGCCATCCAGTAAGGCTGCGGTGCGTAGGTGCCGGCCGCGACGCCGGGCGGCAGCGCGTCCTTGTTGAAGACCTCGTCGAGCGGTGCGATCAGCGGCTGCTTGATATCGAAGCTGCGATACTGCTTGAGCTGGGTGACGGCGTCGTTGCCGACCACCATCGACCAGACGACATCGGGCTTCAGCGACTTGATCTTCTGGAAGGCCGGGCCGAAATCCGTGGTGCCGAACGGATAGTAGTCGGCGCCGATGATCTTGCCGCCGGCCTTTTCGTAAGCCGCCGTGATCGCCTCGGTCATCTTCTGCGGCCAGGCATAGTCGGAGGCCATGACGTAGATGGTCTTGCCGAGGGTCTCGGCCACCCACGGCATCATCGGGTCGACCTGCTGCATCGGGATCGGGCCGGTGGCGACGAAGTAGCGGTTGCATTCGCCGCCCTCGAAATTGGTTGGGTAGAAGAACAGCTTCTTGGCCTTCGAGGTCACCGACAGCGTAGCACTTCGCTCCGGCGAAATGATCGTGCCCATGACCACGTCGACCTTGTCTTCGTTGATGAGCTTGCGCGCCTTGTCGATGGAACCCTTGGTCGTGGTCTGGTTGTCCTCGATGAACAACTCGACCTGGCGCCCGCCAATGCCATTGGCGGCGTTCAGTTCGGCGGCGGCGAGCTTGTAGCAATTGAGCAGCGTCTCGCCGAGGATCGCCTGCAGCCCGGTGATCGGGATCTACAGGCCGACCTTGACGGTGTCGGCGGCGCGCAGGACCGACGGCGCACCGACCATGGCGAAAGCGGCCGCGGCGCCGCCGGATTTCAAGACAGTTCTTCTGCTTATCATTGTTGTGTTCCCTTCCAGTCCCAGGCGCGCCCCATGCACGCCTTACAAGTCAACAAGCTCCCAGGCGCGCTTCAGGCGCGCCTTATAGGGCCAACAGATCCTTCAGCAGGGTCTCGTCGGCGAACGCCTCCGGCGCGCCTTCATGGACGATCCTGCCCTTCTCCATCACCAGGCAGCGGTCCGATGCCTTGAGAACGAGATCGAGATTCTGCTCGACCAGCACGATCGCGATGCTGCGTTTGCGCGCGATGCGCGGCACCAGCTCGGCGATCGACTGCACGATGTTCGGCTGTATGCCTTCCGAAGGCTCATCGAGCAGCAGCACCGACGGCAGGCCGCAGAGCGCGCGGCCGATCGCCAGCATCTGCTGCTGGCCGCCCGAAAGCGTGCCGGCGACCTGCGCTTCGCGCTCGCGCAGGATCGGAAAATAGCCGAAGATGTCGGCCGAAATGCCGCCGTCGCCACGGTCCTTGGCAGCGCGGGTGCCGACCTCCAGGTTTTGCCGCACCGTCAGCTGGTTGAAGATCCCGCGCCCCTGCGGCACATGCGCAATGCCTGCCCGCGCGCGGCGGAAGGCCGGCGCGTTCGTGAGGTCCTTGTCACCGAGAACCACCGCGCCACCGCTCGCTCGCAAGCCGCCGGCGATGACGCGCAGCAGCGTCGTCTTGCCGGCGCCGTTACGGCCGAGCAGGCCGACGACTTCGCCTGGCGCGACACTGAGGTCGATGCCGTTCAGCACCGGGAGCGGGCCGTAGCCGGCTGACACCGCCATTGTCCGCAGCATGATCAGCGCCTCCCCAGATAGACATCGCGGACCATTTCGTCGGTCTCGATGTCATGGAAAGGACCGCTGCGCAGGCGGCGTCCCTGATGCAGCACCAGCGTCTCGCAGTTCAGCGCCCGTACGAAGCGGATATCGTGTTCGACGGCGACGATCGAGAACTCGCCCTTTAGGCGTAGCAGCATATCGGCCGTCGCCAGCGTCTCCTGCGGCGTCATGCCGGCGGTGGGTTCGTCGAGCAAAAGCAACCGCGGCTCGATTGCCAGCGCCATGCCGATCTCCAGCCATTGCTTCTGGCCATGCGCGAGTTCGCCGGCCGGTGTGGCGGCGCGATTGCTCAGCGCGACCAATTCCAGCAATTCGCCAACCGGGCGCACAGGCGAGGGCGCCCCCCAGCGGGCGACCTTCACATTGTCTTCCACCGAGAGGCTCGGGAAGACGGACGGGATCTGGAACTTGCGCGCGATGCCGAGCCGGGCGATGCGATGCAGCGGCAGGCCGGCTATGTCGTGGCCGAGGAAGCGCACGCTGCCGCTGGTCGGGCGCAGCGTACCGGTCAACACATTGAGGAAGGTGCTTTTGCCGGCGCCGTTCGGGCCGATGATGCAGCAGAGTTCCTTGTCGCGTACAGTGAGGTTCAGGGCCTCCAGCGCCTGCAGCCCGCCAAAGCGGATGCCGACATTTTCGGCCTGGAGCAGGATGTCGCTCATTGTGCGCGCCTCCCGCCTTTGAACAGGGCTTTCAGTCGCGCGTAGATCGACAGGATGCCGTCCGGCAGGACGAAGACGATGATGACGAAGACACAGCCGAGCAATAGCGGCCACAGGCTCGGGTTGAAACTGCTGATCGTCTGCTGCGCACGCTGGATGAAGATGGCGCCGAGCACCGGCCCCAGCAGCGTGCCGCGCCCGCCGACCGCCACCCAGACGATGACTTCCGTCGACAGAAGCAGTCCGGACAGATCCGGTGCCACCAACCCCGCCATGCAGACATAGAGCGCGCCGGCAAGGCCGGCGATCGCCGCCGACAGGACGAAGGTGACGAGCAGCCGCAACGGCGCATTGTGGCCGAGCGCTGCTGCCCGGACTTCATTGTCCTGTATGGCGGTCAGCACCGTACCCCAGCGGCCACGGCTGATCGACCACAGCGCCAGCACGGTCACCGCGACGATGGCCGAGACGAAGATGTAGCTGGGCAGGTCCTGGCTGAGATCGACGTGCAGCCCGCCGACATCGAAGGCAATCGGCGGAATGCCGATCAGCCCGCTGTCGCCGCCGGTGACCGAGCTCCAGGAGACCGCCGCCTGCTGGCAGATGACGCCCATGGCCAGCGTGACGATGGTGAAATAGCTGCCACGGATGCCGCCGAAAAACAGGAAGTAGCCGATGATGGCGGAGACCAAGGCCGCACCGGCCACCGCACCGATGATGCCAAGCAGGCTGGCGAAGGAGATCGCATCGTTGAGCGTGATCAGCGCCATGATGTAGCCGC
>NZ_RZPL01000648.1:0-3309 GCF_004022805.1 Mesorhizobium sp. M7A.F.Ca.CA.002.04.1.1
GATCTTCGGCGACGCAGTGGTATCGCCGCCTGTGTCGCTGCCCGCCGGAAACAGCGCGTCGACGTCGACTTTCTCGGCATTCGCATGCAGCGCCTGCAGCGCCGTCAGCACCGCGGCGGCATCAAACGGCTCCTCGCCCTTGACCACTTTCGACAGGCCGCCGACGATCTTTCCACGTTCCTTCATCAGTGCCTGCCGGTCGAGGATCGGGTCGGCAAAGGCCGCCGAAGCCGCGAGTGCGAGCATAGAGATGGCGATAACAAGCTTTCTCATTCAATTGGCTCCATGATGAAGGCATTTCGGGACAGGACGTCAACGGATGTTACAGAGGGAAAATTCCCTTCCCCCTGATGATTTTTGCCGGACCTTTGCTCTTGCGGGACGCAGAAAAGAAAAGCCCCGGGTGATACCGGGGCTTCTGGAAATCGATCACTTCGCCTTTTCGTACAATTCCAGGACATGGTCCCAGTTGATCAGGCTGTCGACGAACGCCTCGAGATATTTCGGCCGGGCGTTGCGGTAGTCGATGTAGTAGGAGTGCTCCCAGACATCGACGCCGAGGATCGGCGACGCGCCATGGACGAGCGGGTTTTCGCCGTTCGGTGTCTTGGAGATCGCCAGCTTGCCATCCTTGACCGAGACCCAGGCCCAGCCGGAGCCGAACTGTGTCGTGCCAGCGGCAATGAAGTCGGCCTTGAACTTGTCGTAGCCGCCGAGATCGCTATCGACTGCCTTCTGCAAGGCGCCCGGCAGCTTGTTGCCGCCGCCGCCTTTCTTCATCCACTTCCAGAAATGGATGTGGTTGTAATGCTGGGCGGCATTGTTGAAGAGGCCGGCATTCTTGCCGAACGACTGCTTGACCACCTCTTCGACCGACAGATCGCCCAAGCCGGCCTCGGCGGCGAGTTTGTTGCCGTTATCGACATACGCCTTGTGGTGCTTGTCGTGGTGATATTCCAGCGTCTCTTTCGACATGTAAGGCTGCAAGGCCTCATAGTCGTAAGGCAGAGCGGGCAATTCAAAGGCCATGGATAGTACTCCCTCGTGGAAAAATCCGGTGTCGATACCGGAGTAAGATAGGTCTGGAATGGGTTGGGACAACTCCGGATGAAGCGTCGATCGCCTTTTTATCCGCTCAAACAGCAGAAGTCGAATGCGCCCAATCCCAATAGAGTTCGCGCGCTTTTTTGGCCACCGGCCCGGGTTGCAGATTGCGATCCTCGATGCGCGTGATCGGCACCACCTTGGAATGGTTCCCGGTCGAAAAAATTTCGTCTGCTTCGAGGAAATCGCGCACCGACAGCGTCTTTTCCGTGGTCCTGAAGCCATATTCGCCGAGCAGCGCTATCGTGCGCGAGCGGGTGATGCCGGATAGGAAGGTGCCGTTCGGCGCAGGCGTAAAGACGTGGCCATCCTTGACCAGGAAGATGTTCGAGGTTCCGGTCTCGGCGACGTTGCCCAGCATATCGAGCACCATTGCGTTGTCGAAGCCGCGCATCTTGGCTTCGAGAATGGCCCTACCGTTGTTGGGGTAAAGGCAGCCGGCCTTGGCGTTGGTCGGCATGGTTTCAATGGTCGGACGCCGGAACGGCGACACGGTCACCGAAAAGCCAGTCGCCGGAATCATCGGTGATTCATAGAGGCAAAGGCAAAAGCGCGTCGAGGCGGGATCGGCCGGCACGCCCATATAGCCGCCATGCTCGGCCCAGTACATCGGCCTGATATAGACCGCCGTCTTGCCGTCGAACTTCTTCAACCCATCCCATGTCAGCCCGACGATCTTGTCGGCGCTCATGTTCGGCTTCAGGCCGAGCGCAATCGCCGAGGAATTCACCCTGGCTGCGTGGAAGTCGAGATCCGGCGCCACGCCTTCGAACCAGCGGCCGCCGTCAAAAACGCTGGTGCCGAGCCACATGGCGTGGCTGCGCGGCCCCAGAATGGCGACGTTGCCTTCGTGCCAATCACCATCGACGAAAGTCCATGTCGTGGATTGCGCCGCAGCCGCCAGTGTCATCATCTCGTCCCGTCTCAATCGGTCTCGTGTGACAGCCATTGGAAGATGCTTTGGCGGGCGCCGTCAACCGGCATCATGGAGTTTTGTTGAGGCCAGTGCCGGGGCGCAATGCAATCAAAGCTTGCACCTTGTCGCGCCTGCCCTCAAAACTGCTGTCATGCAATACGCCGCCTATGTCTTCGACGCCTATGGCACGCTGTTCGACGTGCATGCCGCCGTACGCCGTCATGCCGACCGGATCGGGCCGGACGGCCAATTGCTGTCCGAGATCTGGCGCGCCAAACAGCTCGAATATTCCTGGGTGCGCACGCTGATGGGCGCCTATGCCGATTTCTGGCAACTGACCGAACAGGCGCTCGATTTCGCCTTGCGCAAGGTTCCCTCGGCCGACCCCGGTCTCAAGGCGATATTGCTGGATGCCTATTGGCGGCTCGATTGCTATCCGGAAGTGCCGGCCGTGCTCAAGGCGCTCAAGGCTTCGGGAGCGAGGCTGGCGATCCTGTCCAACGGCTCGCCCGAAATGCTGCAGGCGGCGGTCAAATCCGCCGCGCTCGACCAGGTTCTGGACGATATCTATTCCGTCGATACGGTGCGGCGCTTCAAGACCGATCCCGCGGTCTACGACATGGTCGCCACCGGCCGGCGCCTCTACCCCGGCGCGGTTTCCTTCCAGTCGTCCAATCGCTGGGACATTGCAGGCGCCACCAAATTCGGCTTTCGCACGGTGTGGATCAACCGCTCCAACCAGCCCGAAGAATACCGGGACTTCCCACCGGCCCTGATCCTGCCGTCGCTCGAAGCCCTTGTGCCCGGCAGCTAAGAGACCTGTGTCTCTGGCGCCACAGTAGCAGCCTGGTCACAGCTTCGCCTTTCTTTGCCCACGTTCGGGCCAGAATCGGAACCGCCTATCGCCCCAGGTGTTGTCAGGCACCCGCGTAACTGTCGGCGAATTCACGCTTTGTTGCGATTTGAGACTTAAAGAAGGCAACCATGTCCATAACCGAAATCGAATCTTTTCGCCTGAGCCGTCGCGGCTTTCTCAATGCCGCAGCCCTGGGCGCCGCTTCGATCGCGGTTTCCGCATGCGCCACCACCGGGCCGGGTCCGGTCGAGCCGCCGCCACCAACCTATGTCGAGCCGCCTCTGGCGGACTATGTGACGATGTATGCAGCAGTCAGCGACGGCGGCTTCGATTTGCCGGCCATCCCAGTCGACAAGATCGATCCGCAATTCCTGCGTCAGATCGTTCCCGACCCGACGGGACAGAAGCCGGGAACCATAGTCGTCGATACGAC
>NZ_RZPL01000649.1:0-3308 GCF_004022805.1 Mesorhizobium sp. M7A.F.Ca.CA.002.04.1.1
AAATAGATCAGGAACAGCTGCAACAGCAGCGGCGTGCCCATGAACACCCACATGAGCGCGCGCACGGGATAGGCAACGATCTTAGGGGCGTAGAGCACGATGACCGCGAACAGGATGCCGCCGACGAAGCTGAGTGCGCCCGCCGAGACCGTCAGCACCGCCGTCCACCAGGCACCAATCAACAGAAGGTCCCAGTAGGGCGCGACGACGGTGAAATCCAAACCTTGCATCGTGCTCTCCGGTCAGACGATGGCGAAGCGTTTGTCGAGCAGGTCGACGATCCGCGCAACCGCGTAGACCATGATCATGTAGAGCAGGGCTGCAACGCCGAATATCTCGAACGGCTTGTAGGTGGAGCCGATGAAGCGCTGGGCGGTGTAGGTCAGTTCGACGACTGAAATGGTCGACACAAGTGCTGATCCCTTCAACAAAGCAACCGTATTGACCCCGAGCGGCCGGATCATCAGCCGTGCGGCCTGCGGCAGCACGACCTTGCGCAAGGTCTGGAAACGGCTGAAGCCTGTTGTGCGGGCGGCCTCCGTCTGGCCCCTGTCGACCGCGACCAGCGCACCACGGATCGATTCCGCCATATAGGCGCCGATGTTGAGACCGAGGCCGATAACGCCGGCGGCGAACGGCTCCAGATTGATGCCGATCTGCGGGCCGCCGAAATAGAGCACGAAGAGCTGGATCAGGCACGGCGTGCCGCGAAACAGGCTGACATAGAGCGTGCCGATGGTCCGCAGGATTGCCGATTTCGACATCTTGGCGGCCGCGGCCAATGAAGCAGCCGCGAGGCCCAGGATCAGGGCCAACACCGTGATCTCGATCGTCACCAAGGCGGCCTCCACGAAGAACGGGAAGACGCGCTGCATCAAGGAGAAATCCATGAAAGGGTCCAGCAGGAGTAACGCTCGGCTTCAGGCGGCTTTGCTCGCCTGAAGCCAGGAGAGATCAGCGGATGTCGCTGCCGACCCACTTCATCGAGATCTTTTCGTAGCTGCCGTCCGCCAGCATGTCGTCCAGCGCCTTCTGCATCGCAGCCTTGAGCTCCGGATTGTCCTTGCGGATGGCGATGCCGATGGCAACAGCGCCGCCTTCGATATCGGGCGTGTTGAGCTTGCGGACCTTCTCGCCCGTCTCCTTGACGGCAACCATGACCGGAATGTTGTCGACGACTATCGCGTCGACGCGGCCGGCCCTCAGCTCCAGCAGCATTTCCGGCAGGCCCTTGTAGGTACGGATATCCCAGCCACCCTTTTCGCGCGCCCATTTCTCATGCGTCTCGCCCAGCGTCACGCCAATGGTCTTGCCCTTGAGGTCGTCGAGGCTCTGCACTTTCGACTGCTCGCTGACGAAAACGGCGCGGCCGGCGTGGTAGTAAGGCCCGACGAAATCGACCACCTTTTCACGCTCAGGCGTGATCGTCATCGAGCCAACGACGGTGTCGTATTTGTTGGCGAGCAGGCCGGCAATGATGCCGTCCCAGGCCGTGGTGATGATGGTGCCCTTGACACCGATGCGCTCGGCGATGGCCTTGCCGATATCGGCGTCGAAACCGACGACTTCATTCTGGTCGTTGACGAAGTTGAAGGGCGGATACTGACCGCTCATGGAAATCTTCAGCTCGCCCGCCGCCTTGATCTTTTCGAGGTCGTCGGCCCTGGCCGAAACGGCAGTGAAGGTCGACGCAAGCAGCAGGGCCGCAACGGCGATGCCGGAAAATACTCTGTTCATCTGATTTCCTCTCCTCTGGATGGCGCGCAAGGTTTGTTCTTGGGAGGCGTGCAGACGCTTTCCTGTCATCAATGATTGCCTTTGCGGTATCATTGCGCAAATAGATAATGCGAATAGAGAGCATAGATATCAGGAATGGTACTTCCACGCCCCGAACGGCTGGTCTGGGATCTCGACTGGAACCTTCTGAGGACATTCGTCGTCATCGCGGAGGTGAAGGGCATCACGCGAGCTGCGGAGCGACTGAACCTCAAGCAACCCAGCGTCAGCAATGCTCTGCGGCGACTGGAGGACCGGGTGGGCCGGCGTCTGGTCGAGCGCGACGCGACGCGCTTCGAACTGACCGAGGTCGGGCGGCTTCTCTACGAGCAGAGCGTCGAGGTGTTCGGCACCATATCGCAGTTGCCGCTGCTGATGCGCGGCATCAGCGACGATGTTACCGGCCATGTGATGATCGCGACGGCAAGCCATGTCGTCTCGCCGCTCTTTGATCAGGCGCTGTCCGAGTTCCACAGCAACTACCCGCACGCCAGCATCACCATTTCAGTCGCAGCAAGCACCGAAGTCGCCAAGCAGGTGAGGGAGCGGCGTGCTTCCTTCGGCATCTGCCTGGTCAGCCAGCGCGATCCGGCGCTGGAATATGCGATGGTCTACCGCGAGTTCTTCGGCTTCTTCTGTGGGCCGCAGCACAGGCTTTACGGGCAAACCGGGCTGACGCTGACCGATCTCCGAGGCGAGCCCTCGGTATCGTTCCAGACCGACCATATCTCGGATGCGTTGCGGCCGGTCGCGCTGTTGCGCAGCGAGGCCCGGCTCAATGCCGATGTCGTCGGCGTGTCCTCGAGCCTGGAAGAGGTGCGGCGCATGATCGTCGCCGGGTTGGGCATTGGGCCGCTGCCGCTGCACGTCGCGCGGCGGGATGTGGCGGATGGAATGCTGTGGCGGCTGCCGCCCTATGACGCGCCGCCGGCCATCGACATCTTCCTGCTGGTCAATCCGGACAAGGTGATGAACCGCGCCGAGAAGGCGCTGCTGTCAGGGCTGCAGACGCTGATTGCCGACACGCCCCTCGATGACCGCATCTACATAGGCTGACGGGCGGAGACAGGCTTATTCGATCAAGAAGGCCGAAGAGCGGTCGCGCATCGGCTCGTCCAGAGCGACCGAGGCGCGCGCGGCAAGGTCGAAGCGCACGCTTGTCGGCAGGAGCGATGAGCGGACAATGCAGTCGAGCGAGCCCAACATCACCTGTTCGAAGGTGATGGAGGTGCGGCCGATCTTCACGACATGCGAGCGGATGGTGATGAGTGCACCGGCTTTCGTTTCATGCCGATAGTCGATTTCGGTGCGCACGTCGGCCCATCCGATCTGCGACGCCTGGTTGTCGTCCTGTCCGGCAATATGGCCGAGAAGCTGGAAGCTGGCATCATCGAACATCGCCGCGTAGTGACGCACATTCACGTGCCCCATCACGTCGCACATCCAGGGATGAGCGACGCCGACAAAGGTGACGAGAGATTTGCTCATGGGGATTTGCTCCGTGGCCTTCGACGATCGCGCAGACGCAATAT